>JBQGDS010000399.1:0-7438 GCA_052039185.1 Flavobacterium sp. | reverse complement strand
TGAAAAGGATTATATAAGGGATTACAACGAATTTAAATAATACTGCCTTGGAAGTAGTACAGTATAACGAGAGTTACAGGGACGAATGGGAAGCTTTTATTACTGCAAGCATAAACGGTAATTTTCTGCACACAAGGGCTTTTTACGACCAAAATCCGCAAAATGCACAAAGTGATGCTTCGCTCATGTTTTACCGTAAGGGTAAACTTGCAGCGGTATTACCGGCTGTACAATATACTTCTGAAAATACAACAATATTAAATTCTCATCTTCGCAGCACCTATGGTGGTTATATCATATCAAAAAAAATGGGTATGACCGATGCTGTTGAAATGGTAAACAATACTATTGATTACGCCCGTAATGCAGGTGTTAATGAAATCATTATCCGTAACCCGTTCCGTATATTGTATAATACTATAAGCGATGAGACAGACTATGCTATGTGGCGTTGTGGTTTCAGCATTAAATACCGTGAACTGGAAACTTATATTGACCTGAAGCCTGTTCTGGAAGACATAAAAAGAGACTTTGATAAGGGTACCAAATACAACACTATAAAAGCCTGGAAAACAGTTTCGGTAAAAGAGACTGAAGATTTTAAAGGCTTTTGGGAAATGCTTACCGAAAATTTACTTTCCAAATTCGGTAAGGCGCCTGTACATACAGCAGAAGGAATTATAGCATTACGCAATGCCGTAGGACGGGACAGTATTAAGCTTTTCGGGGCTTATTTAGAAGACAGACTTATAGGCGGCTGTGTAGTTTTTACGTTTAAAAATACACTCCATGCACAATATATAGCACAGGACAATGCTTATCAGGAGCACCGCTGCATTAATGCCGTGACCGATTATATAATAGACTGGGGCAAGCAAAACGGCTACAGCTATTTTAATCTTGGGACAGGGAATGACAAGCAGGGGATGTATATAAACGAAGGGCTTACTCATTTTAAAGAAAGCTTTGGTGGTCGTGGTGTCCTTAGGGAAACCATGCACATAAAACTTTAAACAACATGGAAAAAACTAAAAAACTTATTATTATAGGCACAGGCGAAACCGCTGAAATTGCCTATGAATATTTTACTTATGATTCTCAGTATGAAGTTATAGGCTTCAGCGTAAATAAGCAATATATTAAAGAACCTGAATTTTACGGTTTGCCTGTTTATGAATTTGAAACACTGGAACAAAACTTTTCTCCGGCAGAATATGAAGTATATGTAGCCATATCCTATGTTAAACTTAACAGGATACGTGCCAATATGTTCAACAAGGCTAAGGCAAAAGGCTACACTTGTGCTACCTATGTAAGTTCAAAAGCATTTGTGTGGAGAAATGTACAGCTTGGTGAAAACGTATTTATATTTGAAAATAACGTTTTGCAGCATCATGTTAAAATAGGCAATAATGTAATTTTATGGTCAGGCAATCATGTGGGGCACCGTACCCATATTAAAGATCATGCATATCTTTCATCACATGTTGTAATATCAGGATTTTGCGAAATTGGAGAATACTCATTTATAGGAGTAAACAGCACCTTCAATGATAATATAAAACTAGGTAAGGATAATATTGTAGGCAGTGGCGCTCTTATTGTTAAAAATACTGATGATGCCAGCCTTATGATAGGAGCTCCGGCAAAACCGTCAGCAAAATCAAGCTATGATGCTTTTAACGTTCTGCCTGAAGAAATATAATTATGAAGTTCACTAAAAAAGGCCTAATATACAATCCGCAAAAGCTGGATGAATGGAGGGACAATACATTTATTACCCCTACCCCATTTCTTCTAAATGATGATGTAATACGAATATACGGAGGATTCAGGGATGCTAAAGGTGCAAGCCGTATTGGCTACATCGATGTTTCAGCAGACAATCCTTCTGAGATACTAGGAATATCTGAAAAGCCTGTGCTTGATATTGGTGAGAACGGGATGTTTGATGATAATGGCATTATCCTTGGCTCAATAATCCGTGACGGCGATGCAATACGTATGTACTATGTAGGATTTCAGTTAGTGAATAAAGCTAAATTCCTGGCATTTTCAGGCCTTGCCGAAAGCACAGATGGCGGTAATACATTCCACAGGAAACTGGTAACCCCTATATTAGACAGGTATGATAATGAGCGGTATATACGCGCCATACATACTGTTATAAAAGAAGATAACATTTATAAAATATGGTATTCTCAGGGAGAAGGATGGCAATATATTAATGACATTCCTTATCCTAAATACGAAATTATGTATACTGAATCGGCTGACGGTATTACTATTTCAAACAACATGCGAATAAGCTGCATTAAAAATGAAGGTACAGAATACCGTATAGGCAGGCCAACTGTTTTTAAAGAAGACGGTATATATAAAATGTTTTATACCCGGGATAATCTGG
This sequence comes from Flavobacterium sp., assembly GCA_052039185.1. Classification (GTDB taxonomy): domain Bacteria; phylum Bacteroidota; class Bacteroidia; order Flavobacteriales; family Flavobacteriaceae; genus Flavobacterium. The sequence goes on along the minus strand of JBQGDS010000399.1, from coordinate 5,031 downwards.
CTAAGGAATACCGTGCCGGATATGCTGAATCGTCTGACGGTAAAAACTGGGTTAGGAAGGATAATGAATTTACCCTTGAACTTTCGGAACAGGGCTGGGATTCTGAGACTGTATGCTATCCTGTTCCTATTGAAGCAAAAGGCAAAAAATATGTATTTTATTCCGGTAATGGCATGGGTGCCACCGGGGTTGGCTATGCCATAATGGATTAATAATACTATGGAAATAAAATTTTTAGACCTGCAGAAGGTCAATATGCTGCACCAACAGGAAATTGAAGAACGCCTTTTAAAAACTTTCCGTAGCGGATGGTATCTGTTGGGCAGTGAAACTAAAAACTTTGAACAGAACCTTGCTGATTACACCGGTGCCAAACATGCTATTGGTGTGGCTAACGGACTTGATGCTTTACGGCTGATACTAAAAGCCTATATTGAAATGGGAGTTATGCAGGAGGGCGATGAGGTTATAGTCCCTGCCAATACCTATATAGCTTCCGTACTTGCTATATCAGATAATGGGCTTAAGCCTGTTTTTGCAGAACCTGACATTACTACATATAATATTGACCTCACTTCAATTGAAAGCCTTATAACTAATAGGACAAAAGCTATAATGGTTGTGCATTTGTACGGCCAAACGGTATTTTCTGATGGGCTGAAGGCACTGGCCCAAAAGCATGATATTAAAATTATTGAAGATAATGCCCAGGCTATAGGCGCTGTATGGAATGGTATAAAAACCGGAAATTTAGGCGATGCTGCAGGATACAGCTTTTATCCCGGAAAAAACCTTGGCGCTATTGGTGATGGCGGCGCTGTAACAACTAATGACGATGAATTGGCCAGAACAATCAGGGCTATTGCCAATTATGGTTCGGAAGAAAAATATGTAAACAAGTATAAAGGCCTAAATTCCAGACTTGATGAAATACAGGCATGTGTGCTTGATGTAAAGCTAAAATATATTGATGCTGAAAACAACCGCCGGAAGGAAATAGCCCGTGAGTATATAGCCAAAATTAAAAATCCGGCCATTACCCTACCCAATGATCCGGGTGACGCACACGTATGGCATTTATTTGTGATACGCAGTAACAACAGGGAGGCACTGCAAAAACATTTAAGCAGCAAATTGGTTCAAACGCTGATACATTACCCTATACCACCAAACAAGCAGGCAGCTTACAGTGAATATAACCATATGGCATTCCCAGTGACAGAGAAGATACATAATGAGGTATTAAGCTTACCTGTTAGCCCTGTAATGAGCAACGAAGAAGTACAGTATGTAATTGATGCCGTAAATACTTATTAAGCATGAACCAGAACATTTCGGTTACTATCGGTTTACTGGCAATGAATCACGAAAAATATATTATACAGGCCTGCGAATCTATCGCAGAGCAAACGTATAAAAACTTTGAAGTGGTTTTTGTTGATAACAATTCAACAGACAAAACCTTTGAGCTTGCCGATGAATATTTTAAAAAATCAGGGATAAAGTATAAAGGAATAAAAAACACTGTAAACAAAACGGTTTCTCAAAACCTTAACCTGCTTGTTGATTCATCAACAACAGAATATATAACTTTTTTATCGGGCGATGACTGGTACACACCGGATAATATGGAGAAAAAAATAAACTTTCTCCTTACTTCTGGTTTCGATATAGTATTTACTGACGGTTATAAATATCTTCAGGATACAAATGCAACTGTCAGCCTCTATGATGACAAGAGTAAAGCAATGGTACGGTCTCTTGATAATTATTTTCAACAGGCTATACTGGGTAATTATCTTTATGCGATTGGGTTTATTACCAAAAGGCAGATTTTGATTGACAATCCTTATGATGAAACCATGATGATGGAAGATTGGGACATGTGCCTAAATCTATCATCGAAGGGACTGAAGATGGGTTTCCTTGATGAGCCGTTATTTTATTACAGGGTACTGAGCACAAGCCTTTCCAACAACAGGGATGTCATGGAAAAAGATTACTTTAACATCACTGCCAAATATATTGAGCACATAAAGAAAGATAATAAAACATACTCAAAATACAGGCAAAAGCTACACAAGAGCAGCTTTAGGGATATAGAAAAGAAAGGCACAAAAAATACTGATGACAAGAAAGCATATGCTATGCACAAAAAAGAATATGCCATGCTAAAATACTCTTTTCCGCTTAATTATATAATTGCAGGATATTGGTCTCTAAAACAATAACTTATGGATAAGGTAAATGAAGAAGTACATAACGCCTTTGAAGCTATAAAAAATGGCGGGATAATACTTTACCCTACTGATACAGTATGGGGAATAGGTTGCGATGCTACAAATGCTGATGCCGTTAAAAAAATTTATGAGCTAAAGCAACGGGAGGAAAGCAAAAGCATGATAGTGCTTATGAATGGCGAGCGAATGGTATATAACGTTTTTAACAACATACCGGAAGTTGCCTGGCAGATACTGGACCTTAGCGAAAAGCCTACCACCCTGGTGCTTGATAACCCGCGCAATGTAGCGCATAATATTATAGCCCCTGATAAAACACTTGGCATGCGCCTGGTGAAAGAACCTTTTTGCTACAAGCTTATGGAACGCATGAAAAAACCGCTTGTATCAACTTCGGCTAACATAAGCGGTATGCCTACACCTACATCTTTTAAAGAAATAGACCATCATATTTTGGACGGCGTAGACTATATTGTAAATTTGCATCACGAAAAAATTGCCGCAAAACCTTCTACCATCATTAAGATAGGAAATGATTTGCAGGTAAAAGTGATACGACCCTGATGGAAAACAAAACTTCATATAAAGAAGCGTTACAAAATACTATATTCAGCATAACCTCTCAGGCCGCATGCCAGCTTAATGTAAAGAGTTACGTAATTGGCGGTTTTGTAAGGGACTTTCTTTTACAGCGCAATTTCAAAAAGGATATTGATATTGTTGCCGTAGGCAGCGGTATTGACCTTGCGCAAAAGGTATCTTCATTATTGCCACATACTCCTAAAGTGCAGGTATTCAAGAATTATGGCACAGCTATGCTGCGTTATAATGATATTGACATTGAATTTGTAGGGGCACGCAAGGAAAGCTATACCGAAAACAGCCGTAACCCACACGTTGAAACCGGTACGCTTGAAGATGACCAGAACCGCAGGGATTTTACCATAAATGCACTGGCACTTTCGCTTGATGAGGCTGACTTTGGCACACTGGTTGACCCGTTTAACGGTGTGGAAGACCTGAAAAATAAAATTATCCGCACGCCGCTTAATCCTGATATTACATACAGTGATGATCCGCTGAGGATGATGCGTGCCATACGTTTTGCCACACAACTTAACTTCACTATTGAAGAAGAATCACTAAACGCAATTGAACGTAACAAGGAGCGTATAAAAATAATTTCGGGCGAGCGCATTGTTGATGAGCTGAATAAAATACTTATGGCTCATCTACCTTCTGAAGGTTTTAAGCTGCTATACAAAACAGGCTTACTGCAAATTATCCTGCCGGAACTTACCGCTCTTAAAGGTGTTGAGGAAGTTGAAGGCCAAACCCATAAAGATAATTTTTACCACACGCTGGAAGTGGTTGACAATATTGCGCAACATACCGATGATGTGTGGCTGCGCTGGGCAGCGCTGCTCCATGATATAGGAAAAGCACCTACAAAGAAATTTCATAAAAAAATAGGATGGACATTCCACGGGCACGAGTTTATAGGCAGCAAAATGGTTAAAAAGCTGTTTGAAAGACTGCACATGCCATTAAACCAAAAGATGAAGTTTGTGGCAAAAATGGTAATGCTAAGCTCCCGCCCTATTGTACTGGCGCAGGATATAGTGACAGATTCGGCAGTGCGCAGACTGTTATTTGATGCAGGTGAAGATATTGATAGCCTGATGACATTGTGTGAAGCCGACATAACCACCAAGAATGCCCAGAAATTTAAAAAGTACCACAACAACTTTAAAATAGTACGCCAGAAGATTGTTGAGGTTGAAGAACGCGACCATGTGCGTAATTTCCAGCCACCAATTACCGGCGAGGAGATCATGGAAATTTTCAGCCTGCCACCATCGCGTGAAATAGGTGTACTCAAAGAAGCCATAAAAGAAGCCATACTGGAAGGCGAAATCCATAATGATTATGACTCGGCTTATGCTTTCATGATGGAAAAGGCAAAGAAAATGGGACTCACCAAATAATTCAAATATATATGAAACGCAATAAATCTGTAATATACTGGCTGTTTTCCGGCTGTATCCTTGTATTTATAATGGTAGTGGTTGGCGGTATAACACGGCTTACCAACTCGGGCCTTTCCATGACCGACTGGCATCTTGTAACTGATACCTTCCCTCCTATGAGCGAGGAGAAATGGCAGCACGCTTTTGATGAATACAAGAAATTTCCTGAATACCAAAAGATAAATATACATAATGATTTTACCCTGGACGATTATAAGTTCATTTACTTTTGGGAATGGTTTCACAGGTTTATAGGGCGTATAATCGGCTTGGTATTCATTGTCCCGTTCCTATACTTCCTGGCTAAAAAAAAGCTGGACAAGACAACTATAAAACAATGTATTGTTTTACTAGGCATGGGTGCCCTCCAGGGATTTTTCGGCTGGTTTATGGTAAAAAGCGGCCTTGTAGATAATCCGGATGTTAGCCATTTCAGGCTTTCGCTACACCTTACCTTTGCATTTGTAACATTTGCTTACACACTTTGGGTGGCACTCGACTTAATTTATCCTGAACGAAAAGAAATAAATAAAAAGCTTCGAAAAATTACACGTATAGCAATGGTACTGTTATTACTGCAGATAATATATGGTGGCTTTGTTGCAGGGCTTAATGCAGGGCTTATACACAATCACTGGCCACTTATGAGTGACGGGCAACTGGTGCATGACAGCGTATTTATCGAAAAACCATCCGTACTTTTATCTCTTACCGAAGGCAAAGGAGGTGTGCAACTGGTACACCGTACAATGGCGTATGTG
>JBQGDS010000398.1:0-7252 GCA_052039185.1 Flavobacterium sp. | reverse complement strand
CGGAATTATTTTTCCGCTACGGGCGAATTCGCCTCCGGCATCATATTCTTTGCCTAAACAGTTGGCGTAGTAGTTCAGGACGGTGTTCACGGGGCATATATCATAAGCAACACGGTTGTCGTTTTCTTCAAACGAAATGTTGGAAAACCCGCCCAGGTTAAGGCAATAATCATATTTGCTAAAAAGCAGTCTGTCTCCTATAGGTACTAACGGAGCGCCCTGCCCGCCAAGTTCAACATCCTGCACCCTGAAATCGCATATTACAGTTTGTTGTGTGATTTTTGCAATTTCAGGCAGATTTCCTATTTGCAGGGTAATTCCCCTGTGGGGTTGGTGCAATATGGTATGCCCGTGTGTACACACGCCGTTAAGGCCAGATATGGAATATTCGTTTATAAAATCTTTTATTACAGAGCCAAGAAGTTCTGTGTATTCTTTATTAAGTGTATACAGTTGCTCATCAGTATAATCAACAGCATTTTTCAGGCGGTTGAGCCACTCATTATTATATGGTACAGTAGTGGCTTCATGTATTTTATAAGTCCAGTTTTGGTTATTGTAAACCAATTCAATACGGGCAAGATCGACCCCGTCGAGCGATGTGCCCGACATAACTCCTAAAACGTTGTAGTTTTCTGCTCCCATAAGGGGTAAAATTAATGAATACTATTGAAAATTGACAATTAATGGTTACATTTGGACGCACTTAAACAAAATATTAATCAATACTTATGGATTTTAAACTTACTGAAGAACACCTGATGATTCAGAAGGCAGCGCGTGATTTTGCGCAAAATGAATTGCTGCCCGGAGTTATAGAAAGGGACGAGAAGCAGATGTTTCCTGCTGAGCAGATAAAAAAGATGGGAGAGCTGGGCTTTCTTGGTATGATGGTTGACCCTAAATATGGTGGCAGTGGCCTTGATACAGTTTCTTATGTGCTTGCTATGGAAGAAATATCAAAAATTGATGCTTCTGCTTCGGTTGTTATGTCAGTAAACAACTCACTGGTATGCTGGGGCCTTCAGACATTTGGTACTGAGGAGCAAAAGCAAAAATACCTTACCCGCCTTGCTACAGGCGAAATAATTGGCGCTTTCTGCCTTTCTGAGCCGGAAGCCGGAAGTGATGCCACTTCGCAAAAAACTACAGCTATAGATAAAGGTGACCATTACCTGTTGAATGGTACCAAAAACTGGATTACCAATGGAAGTACTGCCGATGTGTATCTTGTTATAGCGCAAACTGATGTTGAAAAACGCCACAAGGGCATTAACGCACTAATTGTAGAAAAAGGAATGCCGGGCTTTGAGATAGGCCCTAAAGAACAAAAGCTGGGAATCCGTGGTTCGGATACACATTCACTTATGTTTACCGATGTAAAAGTACCTAAAGAGAACAGAATAGGCGAAGACGGCTTCGGTTTTAAATTCGCTATGAAAACTCTGTCAGGCGGAAGGATCGGTATTGCTTCTCAGGCACTTGGTATAGCTTCAGGTGCTTATGAGCTTGCACTTAAATACTCAAAGGAAAGAAAAGCTTTCGGTACAGAAATATGCAACCACCAGGCAATTGCTTTTAAGCTTGCTGATATGGCCGTAAATATAGAAGCTGCACGACACCTTTGCCTTAAAGCAGCATGGGATAAGGATAACCATGAAAATTATGATTTGAGTGGTGCCATGGCAAAATTGTTTGCTTCGCAAACAGCTATGGATACTACCATTGAAGCCGTACAGATACACGGCGGAAATGGCTATGTGAAAGAATATCATGTGGAAAGGCTGATGCGTGATGCAAAGATCACGCAGATTTACGAAGGTACTTCGGAGATACAGAAAATAGTGATTTCGAGAGCAATCATTTCACAATAATAAAATGCCGGCTATAAGCCGGCATTTTTTAAATAATGCAGTGTTGTAATTATTGCATAAATTTAATTTTCAGCATAATAGAGTTATATTCTGATTATTTAAATTTGTACTAATATTTATTTTTTACCTGTTCATTCACCGAACAATATTGCATTATGTCGAATAAATTTAAGAAGTTTTTTAAGCGTACCACACCTTATATATCTTTACTTCATATTTCTTTATAGACATTTTCTATTTTGATGAGGTTTTTATAAATTGACCTGATTTACAGTACAAAATGTACTAATTAACAAAATTCTGTTAAAGAAATAATTAAAGTTTGCACACTGAATATAATTGCATTTTAAATAGAGAGGCTATGAACATTATAGGACAAAGGATCAAGAAACTGAGAGAGGCCAAAGGTATTACTCAGGAAGCTATGGCGCTTCAGCTGGATGTTACACAAAGTAACTATGGCAGGCTTGAAAAGGACGACAGGAGGCTGAATGTAGTTAAGCTATTAAAAATAGTAAGGATACTTGATGTGAACATCAATTACCTTTTTAATGAGGTTATGCAAAGCCAGGAAGGTGCCGGCGAAAGCTTTAACCAGGCAAACAAGGAAGTGTATGACATACTTGTAGAAAGCCTTAGGGCTGAGATACAGCACCTGAAGGAAGAAATAAGCTTCCTGCGTGTTATGGTAAAAAGCTAAACTACACTTTCAGCATACTTAATCCCTTTTTGTGCCGTTTTGAAAAGATAAAAGAATGCTTATCTTTATTGTATGGTACAAAAGCCAAGGGCTATAAAATATAAGGTTGTTGCGGGTTATTTGCTGTTGTTTGCAATTGCAGTAATCTCAGTATGGTTTGTGTATACCGAGATTTTAAAAATTGCTAAACCAAGCCGCAACGATAAAGATAATCAGCAGATTATAAAGATCAGTAACGTTATTGCTGATCTGTATGCTTCTGAAGCGTTAGGGCGAAGCGCTATTGTTACCGGCTCAGGTAAAGATTATAATGATTATATAAAACTTACTGATAGTATTAACCGCCAGGTTGATGCATTAAAAAATGAGGTGGATGATAACCAGAAGCCTACATTTGATTCATTACAGCGACTGCTGAACCGCAAAAAATACAGTACTGCCGAGATTTACAAGTCCAGGAGCATTTTTGCAAAGAATAACACGCTGCAACGGGCTATTACCAATATATATATTGTAAAAGATTCTATTAAAGATGCTGCGCAGCCTGTGCGTTCCACTAAAAAGTATCATTGGGACCAATTGGTAAGCGAAGTCCTTTCGGAACAGCAGCGGGACTCACTGAGTAAACTCCCTGTGTCGAATGATTCCCTTGCTATGGCATTTGATAAGGTAATTGCCAATGAGATAGCCAAGGACAAGAAAGTACGTGACAGGATTTCGAAGAAAGAGGAAAAACTGTTGGAAGAAAATCGTGTTATTTCAGATAAGCTTCGTACACTGTTGTCTGCTGTAGAAAAGGAATTCCTTAAAAATTCCTACGCTAAAATAAGGGAGTCGCAGACTAAAGTGTCTGAAACGACCAAAACAATGGCATGGATAGGTGCAGTTACTTTCTTTCTGCTTATAATATTTGCGGTTATAATAGTGAGAGATCTTACATCACAGCAAAATTACCGCCGCAGGCTCGAAATTCTTAATAAGGAAAATGAGGGCCTTCTCCGGAGTAAATCAATGCTCATGGCTACTGTAACACACGATTTACAAACACCGTTAGGAAGCATTATAGGATTTCATGACCTACTTAAGGAGTCAGGCATTACAGGCAGGCAGAAACAGTACCTTTCCAATATAAGAGAGTCGGCAGGATATATCCTTAAGCTTGTAAACGACCTTCTTGATTTTTCCCGCCTTGAGAATAACAAAATAACTATTGAAAAAATCCCCTTTAATATAAGGCAACTTGTTGAAAATACATGCAAGTCACTTGAACCTATTGCCCATAATAAAAATATTGAGCTTACCTGGGATATTGATGAAGAGCTTAATACAGGGTTGCTTTCTGATCCTTACCGTATTAAGCAGGTGCTGACCAACCTTGTAAGTAATGCTGTAAAGTTTACAAATGAAGGTTCGGTTGAGGTTACAGGCAGACTTCAAGGTGATAAGGTTTATATATCGGTAATTGATACCGGCATAGGTATAGATAAGGAGAACCACGATAATGTTTTCCGTGAATTTACACAGGCGCATTCCGGGATTGAAAAGAAATTTGGCGGAACCGGCTTGGGTCTTACTATATCCAGACGGATAATAGAGTTGCTGGATGGAGATATTAAGCTTGAGAGTGAAGGGGGGAAGGGATCTATATTTACTATTGAGCTTCCTTTTGAGCAGGCAGATACCGTTGCTATAGAGGCTGAGGTACAGGAAAGAGATTCTACAGCCTATTTGCAGGATAAAAAGATACTTATTGTTGATGATGATAATGTTCAGCTTAAGTTAATGAAGGAATTGTTTTCTAATTATCCTGTTATTGCCAGTACCGAAATTAATTCGTCATCAGTTTTAAGCCTTCTTGAAAGCGGTAACTTTGATATTGTACTTACCGATATACAAATGCCTGTTTTAGATGGTTTTGCACTTATTGACCAGATAAGGAACCATGATAATCCTGCTATTGCTGCTTTGCCTGTAGTGGCATTGTCGGGCAGGAGAGACCTTACGGAGGCAGATTATATTGAAAAAGGATTTACAGCGCATCATCCTAAGCCTATTCAGCTGGAAGTATTATTGGTGCTGTTGTCTCATATTTTTGGTTATGAAAAAAAATATACGCAAAAGGCGGTAGCGGCAAGCAATGTAACTGCACCATTATATAATTTGGATAGCCTGAAAGGATTTACAAATAACGACCGGGAATCATTAAAGGCAATTTTACAGACGTTTATTTCCAGCGCTGATGATAATTGTGCCGAACTGCACGAAGCAGCTACTCATGGTGATGCTGAAAAAGTGGCGGTTATTGCGCATAAGATGATACCTATGCTACGCCAGATGGAAATTTATTCTATTGCCGACCTTTTAGCGCCGCTTGAAGACAGGAGGCTAATAATGGATACTGAAGAGCTTGTGGAATATATTGAAGATGTATGCAGCCGGATGAAAACACTTATTAATGCGCTTAAGGCAGATATAGCCTAAAGATCTATATTATAAAGCTTAAGCTTATTGTAAAGTGTTTTCCGGTCTATGTCCAGAAGTTTGGCAGCCTTTGACTTATTGTAGTTTGCTTTCTCCAGTGCATTTTTTATAGCCTCCTCCTCATCAGCCTTTGCATACCCTGCAAGCGAATTTGTCTTTTCAGATGACTCCTTCATTTCGGGAGGCAGTACATCAAGATGAATAATATCTGATGTTGCCAGAAGTACCGATCTTTTTATGATGTTTTTCATTTCCCTCAGGTTACCCGGCCAGTCATAGCTGCGGAACAGGTTAATAACTTCCTGATCAAAACCTTCCACTTCTTTTTCAAGATCATCATTAGCCTGTGCAAGGAAATGATTTGCGAATATCATAATATCCTGTTTGCGGTCGGCCAGTCTTGGTACCCTTATGCAAAACTCATTAAGTCGGTGGTATAAATCTTCGCGAAAATCACCTCGTTTAACTGCTTCAGCAAGATCTTCGTTTGTGGCGGCAATTACACGTATGTCTACATTAATTTCCTGGCTGCTGCCCACAGGCTTTATTTTGCGCTCCTGTAATGCACGGAGCAGCTGTACCTGTACATCATATGACAGGTTGCCTACTTCATCAAGGAAAAGCGTTCCGCCATTGGCAGCTTCAAAATGCCCGGTTTTATCAGTCACCGCACCTGTAAATGATCCTTTTATATGCCCGAAAAATTCACTCGAAGCCAGTTCTTTCGGTATAGCACCACAATCAACAGGAATATAAGATTTATTTGCTCGCTTGCTCTGTGTATGTATAGAGTGTGCTATGTACTCTTTTCCTGTGCCACTATCACCTATTATAAGCACTGACATGTTAGTAGGGCCAACCAGTTTTATGTGCTCCTGCAGGCGTAAAGAATCACTGCTTACACCTTTTACAAATGGAAGCGTTTCTTTTTTCTTGTTTTCTTTGGCTTGTGGTTTTGTGTCGGCAGTATCTTTCGCCGATTGTTTTTTTAATGCCTGCTGTATAGTGTGCAGTATTTCATCGGGGTTTATAGGCTTGCCCACATAATCAAATGCACCCAGCTTCATTGAGTTAACAGCTGTTTTAATGTCGGTATAGCCAGTCATTAAAATTACCTGCGTGCTCAGCGATTTTTCCCTTACCCATTTCAGTATTTCCATACCATCACTGTCAGGCAGTCTTATGTCGGTAAGTATCACGTCAAAATCCTGTTCATTTATGGCTTTGCCCGCATCTGCGGCTGTAAACGCATTAGTGACTTCAAAACCTTTTTTTTGCAGGAAGGTTTTCAGCATTATGCAGAAGGCGGTATCATCGTCAATAACCAGGATTTTAAAACTCATTTCGTACATGGGATAGTAGTACAAAAATAATGTTTTTGATTCAGCTTAAATGTTAATAAAAAACAAAAGGAGATGTTACCATCTCCTTCTGTTGAAGAACTTTTAAATTCTTCCAATCACCTTACTATATATGTTTAAACTACCTCGCTTATTTATATTGTATGTAATTGAAAGAATTGTGCCAAAATTCTATATCTGATCATTGTGTCTGTAAATATCTGTAATACAGGGATTTTTTGCTTGTTATATATTTTTAGGAATTTAGTCTCGGTTTGTGGAATTCCACAACATAGTGTAGAAATTCTACACTTTTCTACAATAGTTCTAGTACTTTTTCAAGCGCCATACCGCGTGAACCTTTTATTAGGATAGTGCTTCCGCTAATGTTTTTTCCTGAAAATGCATTTTTAAATTTATCGAAACTTTCATAAAAATGTAAGTGCGATTTATTTTTTGTTGCTGCAAAAAACTCCTTCCCTATAAAATAAGTCTCGATAAAGTTGTATTGTGCAATTATTTCAACCAGTTTTTCATGCTCTTTCCTGCTTTCCGAGCCAAGTTCAAACATATCGCCCAGTATTGCAATTTTGTTTTCTCCGGTTAACTGCCTGAAATTTTCAATTGCTGCTGCCATGCTGCTTGGGTTAGCATTATAGGCGTCAAGAATAATCCTGTTGCCATTTTTCTCCATTAGTTGAGAACGGTTATTAGTAGGTGTATATCCTTCAATGGCTTCTTTTATTTTCGTATCACTTATTTTAAAATAGTGGCCTATTGCAATTGCTGCGCTGATATTTGCAGCATTGTAAATACCAATAAGGTTAGATTGTATTTTTACCCCGTGATAGGTAATG
>JBQGDS010000397.1:0-2276 GCA_052039185.1 Flavobacterium sp. | reverse complement strand
TCTCAACTTGGAAGGTACTATGAAAGTGAAGATTATATATCGCACACCGACAGTAAACGGTCTTTATTCGAAAAGCTGTATCATATTGTAAAGCAAAAAGCATTGCGTGACAAGGTAAAGCTTATGACTAAATTACATGCTAAAAAAGGAGTGTTACTTGATATTGGTGCTGGTACAGGGGATTTCCTTATTAAAGCTAAGAATAACGGCTGGAATACAATTGGAAGTGAACCAAGCCTAAAAGCCAGGGATATTGCTATTTCAAAAGGAGTCTCTTTAAAAAACGGCATTGAAGATATACCCGATAATTCGGCAGATGTAATCACTATGTGGCATGTATTAGAACATATTCCTGATATACAACAACATATAAAGGATTTAAAACGAATAATAAAGCCTGATGGTGTTATAATTATTGCTGTACCTAATTTTAAATCATATGATGCACAGAAATATGGAAAATATTGGGCTGCGTATGATGCCCCGAGACATTTATGGCATTTTTCCAGAACAGCAATTGAAAAGCTTTTTGCCATTGAAGGAATTAATCTCGTTAAGGTTCTGCCAATGAAGTTTGACAGTTTTTATGTAAGCCTGCTTTCCGAAAAATATAAAACAGGGAAAATGAGTTTTATAAATGGTTTTCTGTCAGGATTGCAATCAAATATCAAGGGAGGTAGTACTAAGGAGTATTCATCCCATATTTATGTACTAAAACTGGGTAAAAATTAATTTAAAGAGTTTTGCTGATGTTTTGCGGAGAAGAATATGTATCTGGGTTGCTAAAAAAAGAAAATCGCATATAGGGCTTTTAATTAATCTGATTCTTAAAGAATAAAACTATTGCAAGTGTTAAAATTATAGTTTTTGACTATAGTTTTAAAATCATATAAAAAAATGCTGTTTTGGTCACGTTATAACTAATTATTACTTTTGAACGAAATTTTAAAATCATAAAATCGAAAATGAAAAAATCTCTTTTAATAATTGCAGTTGCTATAGGTATGTTCTCATGCAACAAAGAAGGTGGAACTACCACTACAGGTACGGGTTTTAAAACGGCTTATGTAAATACATCTACACTTTCTAAAGATTATGAAGCGTTTAAAGAGCTTGATTCGCAACGCAAAATAAAAGAGGAAGAGATGGGTCGTGAGCTTGATACTAAAGTTCAGGCTTACAAGCTTGACCGTGCTGCTGCTGAAAACGAAGCGCCTGCCAAAGGCCCTCAATGGGTACAGCTTAAAGCACAGGAGTTCCAAAAAAGGGAGCGTGAAATAGCAGTTATGCAAGAGAGCATGATGAAACAGCTTCAGGAAGAATTCGGTACTAAAAATGATTCTGCTGTTAGCAAGATGAAAAAGTTCATCAGGGATTACGGTAAGAAGAATGGCTACGACTACATCTATGGTAGTGGAGAAGTTACCAATACAGTGTTATATGCTAAAGATGGCTATGATATTACAGATGAAATACTTAAGGCGTTAAATGCTGAATTTAAGCCCGCTGCGAAGACAGAACCTGCTAAAGCAGAAGGCAAAAAATAAAAACATTAAAACTCCCGAAAGGGAGTTTTTTTATAGCTTAAAATTAACTTACACGAAAATTTTCTTATCTTCGTAAGATTAATATATTATATGCAATCTCTTTCAACTGCAGCCGATTATACACTTAAATTCATTAACCAGACAAATCGGTCGGTATTTCTTACCGGTAAAGCAGGTACTGGTAAAACAACTTTATTGAAAGAGATTATACGCACTACGCATAAAAATGTTGTTGTTGTGGCACCAACCGGAATTGCGGCCCTCAATGCAGGTGGCGTAACAATCCACTCTATGTTTCAGCTTCCGTTTGCAGGATTTATACCTGTGCATAACCTGCCATTCCAGTTTTCGGATAGCGGGGTGAAATTTGAGACAAAAGACAGCCTGCGCCGTCATTTCAGAATGCGCGGGGATAAGCAGGCGGTACTTCAAAATCTTGAATTGCTGGTAATTGATGAGGTAAGTATGCTTCGTGCCGACCTACTGGATGCTATAGATTATATGCTTAAAACCGTCCGCCGTAATGAAAGGCCTTTTGGCGGAGTACAGGTTTTATTTATTGGAGACCTGCTTCAGTTGCCGCCGGTTGTAAAGAATGAAGAATGGGATGTGCTCAAAAATTATTATAAGGGAAAGTTTTTCTTTCATTCGCATGTAGTACAGCAAAACCCACCCTTGTATATTGAGCTTTCTAAAATTTACAGGCAGACTGATGCGCAGTTTATCAAT
>JBQGDS010000396.1:0-4879 GCA_052039185.1 Flavobacterium sp. | reverse complement strand
CTATTGAACAAAGCTGGAAAGAAGCGCTGAAAGACGAATTTGAAAAACCTTATTTCAACGAGCTTATATCGTTTGTAAAACAGGAATATGCAACTCATACCTGTTATCCGCCGGGACGGCAGATATTTTCGGCTTTTGATCATTGCCCTTTTGATAAGGTTGAAGTTGTTATACTTGGCCAGGATCCATATCATGGCCCCGGACAAGCTAACGGACTTTGTTTTTCAGTGAACGACGGTATACCTATGCCGCCTTCACTTATAAATATTTTTAAGGAGATTCAGGCCGACCTGAATAAGCCTTTTCCTTCTACAGGAAACCTGGAGCGTTGGGCTAATCAGGGCGTACTTTTACTTAACGCAGTACTTACCGTAAGGCAGAGCCAGGCCGAAAGCCACAAGGGACAAGGCTGGGAAAAGTTTACCGATGCTGTGATACAAAAAATATCAGACGAAAAGGAAAATGTTGTATTCCTGCTATGGGGTGGTTATGCTAAAAAGAAAGGCGCTAAGATAGACAGGACAAAACATCATGTATTGGAGTCAGGACACCCATCACCTTTAAGCGCTAACCAGGGGAAATGGTTTGGCAACAGGCATTTTAGCAAAGCGAACGAGTATATTAATGAAAAGGGTAAAAAGCCTGTAGACTGGTGATACGTATTCTTACTAATTGAATGTAAGAGCCCCCAATATCTCCTCACTCATAAATTTACCGCCTGGATAGCTTGCTGTATAATCAAGGTTAAGCCATACCTGTCCGCGTTCATCAATATGGTAGTGTAGTTCTTTGCCTTTGGTTTCTTCTACAAAAAGCAGTTCTTTAATAAGATAGTTAGCGGTTTCAAGATCGGCTTTAGAACCTATAAGCATTTCAGGATATAAATGTCCTCCTGTATGTATAATACGTGGAGTGCCGCCAATTGCCCTTATAGCTGCAGACATAAGTACGGCATGATCATCACAATCACCTGAAAAATGCTGTAAAGATTCGCTGGCTGATGCAATATATTCCCTGCCTTTGGGGTCGTTAACATAGTTCCACCTATTCCTGATTTCCTTGAATACCGAAAAACATTGTATTAGTTTACGGTTCTGCCTGTAACCTTTTACATCTTTAAAATATTTGGTTGCAGCCATAACCGAGAAATTCCGCACTCGGGGGTTGTCGTAATTTACAGCATCAATAATCTGGCCTTTGTTAGGAAAAGGAAGCAGTTTTGAAATAATAATATCCTGTGGATTAGGGTCTTCAGACATGGTATATATCATTGCCTGATAATCTTCCATAACCGAATTAAATCCGTAGTTACCAAATAGCGATCCGTATACTAACATTATAAGATAAACTGCAATGCAAATTATAAGTACGGTTTTAAGTAAACGTAAAACAAGCTGAATTGCCACAAGTAATGTGATAAATATCAATATCCTGTCGATATGGAAAGGCCATTGGGGATCGATAAGATTTTGATGGAGGATAATAAAAACCGGTATGGCTATAAGTACATTGAGTGCAAAAATGATAATAGAATCCCACGGCTTCCTAACCTGAAGCTTCTGCTTTATTTTCTGAAAAGTAGTGGGATCCTTTTGTGTCATTTTGCATGCAATAAAACCACTGTTTTATCCTGTTGCGTATTCAAATGTTATTTTATCTTTTATAATGCCCAATTCGTGTAATTGTGACTGTACTTTATCAAACGTTTTTTTGTCGAGTTTCTTTTGCGACCATTGCGTTAGTTTAAGCCATTCCTGTATATCTTCCGTTTTCTGTTTATAACGTTGAGCCAGTGTCCTGTCTATGCTGGGGATATCTTTAAATTCTTCAGTAGTTTGATTAATTATATCCAAAACTGTTCCAATACTGTCCGGGTCATTTTCCAGTACTTCATTTCGCACGGCTATTACAAAACAGGGCCACGGAGTAGGGCAGTCGCCAATACGCCTGAAAATACCTTTATCAACTAAGGGTTTTGTCATAAACCGTTCCCACATAAAGTAATCAGCTCTACCTTCCGTCAGGGCTTCAACGCCTCCGTCGAGCGTATTTACAATTTCAAAATGCAAAGAAGCTGTGTCCCAGCCTTGCTGTTTGGCATTTACGTAAGCCATAAGTTCGGAACCCGATCCATGCCTGCTTATAGCAACTTTTCCTTTTTCAATGTCGGAAAGTGTTTTGTACGTAGACTTTGCAGCTACATGTATACCCCAAATAAGCGGGGACTGAACATATACCTGTACAATTTTACTGTTGTTTCCTGCAGCTATATCTTTAATTATACCTTCAGTAAGTATTACGGCAATATCGGTTTCGCCATCACGCAGCATCTGGCACAGTTTTCCGGTACCTTCGGGCACATCAGTCCATTCCAGGTCTATGCCGGCATCTTCAAACTCACCATTTTCAATGCACAGATGCCAGGGAAGGTTAAAATGTTCCGGTACACCGGCAATCTTTATTTGTTTCATCAGGTTGCTTTTTTACAAAGTTACAAACTGTAAAATGTAAATTCTTACAATTATTTCCTAAAGGTTTTAAGCTTCGGCCAGTTTTGCAAGTGTATATTCAATCAGGTTATTTACCGCTGCATAAGGATCAGCACTGAAAGTACCTAAAGCCCTGTTGGCAATAATGGCATTAAGCGATAGCGCATTGTGGCCCAGCAGAGAAGACAGCCCGTAAATAGCAGCAGTTTCCATTTCAAGATTGGTTACTCTTTCCTCGCCAATCTTAAAGTTGTCCATTTTACTGTTTAGTTCCCTGTCCTGTATATCAAGCCTTAAAACCCTGCCCTGAGGGCCATAAAACCCACCGGCAGTAGCTGTAATGCCTTTGTGCATTTTACTGCCTTCAATCATTTTCTCCAGTTTTTCACTGCACTTAATGGCGTAGGGTTTGCCTTTGCGTAAATCCCAGTTAGTATGTGCTACAAAAGCATCTTCAATTTCTGTACTGCTAACTTCATCAATAAGGTAGGAGCGGAGCATATTGTCAAGTCCAAGGCCGTATTTTGACATTACAAAGCTGTCCGTAGGAATATCAGGCTGTATAGAGCCGGATGTACCAATACGGATAATATTAAGCGAAGTCAGCTTTTCTTTAGGCTGGCGCGTTTCAAAATCAATATTTACCAATGCATCAAGCTCATTGATTACAATATCAATATTGTCAGGGCCTATGCCTGTTGACATTACTGTAATGCGTTTGCCCTTGTACATACCCGTTTGAGTTTTAAACTCACGCTTTTGGGTAGTAAATTCTATTGAATCGAAATGTGCGGTAATTTTTTCAACCCTGTCCTGATCACCTACAAAAATAATATCGTTCGCTATGTTTTCAGGTTTCAGGTTAAGATGGTATACACTGCCATCGGGGTTTACTATAAGTTCAGATGATTGTATCATTTTTGGTTAATCGTTTTCTTGTTTAATGTTTAAAGTTGCTCAGTAATAATTCTAAATTTACAATTCAGAATTCAAAATTATTATCCTCCCACGCGTTTTACTTTATAGCCTTCTTTTGCCAGATAGTCCATTATTTTATCACGGAAGTTTCCCTGTATTATTATCTCGCCATCTTTAGCCGAACCACCTACACCGCAAAGTGTTTTAAGCTGCTTGGAAAGTGCTTTAAGGTCGTCCTCGGTACCTTCAAAACCTTTAATAATTGTAGCAACTTTGCCTCCCCGATTCTTTTTATCCAGATGCGCTTCAAGACGCTGCTCGCCGTTGGCAGGTGTTTCGGTTGTTTCTTCTTTTTCAAACTCGAAGTCTTTGTTTGTGCTGAATACAAAACCGCCCAGGTCTTCAAGACTGTTTATCTTTTTACTCATAAAATTGGTAACACTGATTTAACGGATTATACAGATGATCACAGATTTTCTTTCCTCAATCTATTATTTCTGTACTAAAATTTTTCTTTAGCTTATTGTGGAATAATTTTCTTTTAAATTCTGCTTTTTTTCCGAAATTCAAAAGAAGCCCTACTTCATATTTTGTGGCCCTTAGATAATTTAATAATTGATATTCAAATTCGTCAATAATTATATCGCAAGCTTTAAGTTCTAAAATAATAATATCATTAACAACCATATCTGCAATATAATATCCAACTTCGCGTGATTTGTAAAACACAATTATCTTCTTATTTGTTTCTACTTTAAAACCACTTTCAGTTAATTCCAGATAAAGGGCATTTTGATATACTTTTTCCAGGAAGCCGAAACCCAGTTCATTATATACCCGATAGAAAGCTTTAATTATATCGCCGGTAAGTTCCTGATGGTAATATTCCATGCTAAATTTATTGACATACAAACATACAAATTAGAAACGGATGATACCATCTTTATGAATGATATCATCCGCTTTAAATAATAAGTACAATCTGTGATAATCTATATAATCCGTTAAATCAGTGTTCCCGATCTACTTCTTTATCAACCCTAAATCAACAAGGCGTTCATGCAGGAATTCACCTGCAGTGATATCCTCATACAGCTTGGGATGGTCTTCGTCAATACAGTTTTCCAGGCAATCCAGTTTCATTTCGCTAACAGGGTGCATAAAGAAGGGGATAGAGTAACGCGAAGTGCCCCATAATTCCCTTGGCGGGTTTACCACCTGGTGAATTGTGCTCTTCAGCCTGTTGTTGGTATGGCGGCTCAGCATGTCGCCCACGTTTATAACCAGCTCGTCCGGTTCGGCAATGGCATCAATCCACTCACCGTTATGGTTCTGCACCTGTAGGCCGCGGCCCTGGGCGCCCATAAGAAGCGTGATAAGGTTAATGTCGCCATGTGCAGCGGCGCGTACCGCATTTTCAGGCTCCGAAGTAATAGGAGGATAGTGTATAGGGCGCAGGATGCTGTTGCCTT
>JBQGDS010000395.1:0-4568 GCA_052039185.1 Flavobacterium sp. | reverse complement strand
AACAATAAAAACCCGGGGCTCTCCAGAGCGGCAGCGACAACTCTTAGCTCTGGCTTTAATCCCGGGTGACATTTATATAGAATTAAATGGTTCTTTTGAGAAAGTAAGAACATAACCGTCTGATTGAACTTGTGTCAATATCATCGTATGACCCGAAACTTCTCTACATCCTAAATCAGTTGTGCTGATTTTCAGGGTTGTACTACAGTTCTGTGGCATGGCATTGTTTTGTGGGTAAAGGTAATTATAGGTACCTGAAGAGAAAAAATCTTCGGCCTGGCTATCAGCAGGATTATTATTTACCACAATAACAGTGTGACTGGTTGTATTGAATGTCCATTTTATACTTTCTGCCGGGAAATTAAATGTAGAACCCATTAGCCCTCCGCTAACCGATATTAAATTCCATGTGCCTGCAATTGGGTCGGTAGGTGCAAAGCTGTCATCATCATTTTCGCATGATGCAATAAGTATAAGACCGGAAAGCATAAATAATGAAAGAATCTTTTTCATAATGTAATTGTTTGGTTTTCTTAATAGATAGCATACTATTAAAAAGGTTGCGTAAGAAAATTCTATTTTTTTGTACCGATTAAAATGAACGCTGTTTTTTAAATTAACATCATGCAGTTAAAAAATACCTTGAAATACCTTTAACAGTTTGATGTATTTTGCTATTTTTGTTCCACTTTTAATAAGATAAATGCATTAATCATGAATTTACACGAATATCAGGGAAAAGAAATTCTGGCAAGCCATGGAGTACGTGTGCAGCGCGGAATTGTAGCCAACAACGCTGCTGAAGCCGTAGCTGCCGCTAAACAACTAACTGCCGAAACCGGTACAGGATGGCATGTTATTAAAGCACAGATACATGCCGGTGGCCGTGGTAAAGGCGGTGGCGTAAAGCTGGCTAAAAACCTTCAGCAGGTTGAGGAAATTGCAGAGCAGATAATAGGCATGGACCTGATAACACCGCAAACACCTCCTACAGGTAAAAAAGTACACAAGGTGCTTGTTGCTGAAGATGTTTACTATCCCGGAGAAAGTGAAACTTCAGAATTTTATATGTCTGTTCTTCTTAACAGGGGACGTGGCCGTAACATGATCATGTATTCTACCGAAGGAGGTATGGATATTGAAGAAGTTGCTGAACACACGCCGCACCTTATTTTTACTGAAGAAATAGACCCGGCTGTTGGCCTACAGGGTTTCCAGGCAAGAAGGATAGCTTTTAACCTTGGCCTTACTGGTAACGCTTTCAAAGAAATGACACAGTTTGTAGCTGCCCTTTACAAGGCATATATTGACAGTGATGCTTCAATGTTTGAAATCAACCCTGTGCTTAAAACATCAGATGATAAAATCCTTGCAGTAGATGCTAAAGTTGTTCTTGATGACAACGCACTTTACCGCCAGAAGAAATATGCTGACATGCGCGACATACGCGAGGAAAGCCCTATTGAAGTTGAAGCTAAAGAAGTTGGCCTTAACTATGTAGACCTTGACGGTACTGTAGGCTGTATGGTAAACGGTGCCGGACTTGCAATGGCAACTATGGACCTTATAAAATATGCAGGCTATGAGCCGGCTAACTTCCTTGATGTGGGTGGTACTGCCGATGCTAAGCGTGTTGAAACTGCTTTCCGTATCATTCTTCGTGACCCGAACGTAAAAGCTATCCTTATCAACATATTTGGTGGTATAGTTCGTTGCGACCGTGTTGCTCAGGGTGTTGTAGATGCTTACAAGAACATGGGCGATTCTATTAAAGTGCCTATCATTGTACGTCTTCAGGGAACAAACGCTGATATTGCTAAAGAACTTATTGACAACTCTGGTATGCCAATCCTTTCAGCTACTCTGTTCCAGGAGGCTGCTGACCAGGTTAAGGCTGCCCTTGGCGGAAATAACCAATAATATAGCACATATATTTGAAAATAACCCGGCTTTGGCCGGGTTATTTGTTTTATGGAATATACTGTAAAAGCGCAATATATGGGTCACCTTGTAACCCGAGAAGTTTTGCAAAAGCAGGTTCGGTTTTATAGCCTTGTTTTTTCAGTTCAACAATTTTGCTCTTAAAATCTTTACTTTCCCGTTCCAGGATTTCATGTTCTATGATCATGTGCTTGTAGCCATTCTGTTCCTTTACAGGAATATTCTGTCCGAATATCTCAATCTCAAAATCCATTAATTCAAAATTGGCCAATATTGTTGGTTCGCCATTTAGTACAATTTCCCTAAGTACAAAATCTTTTTCGTCCGCAAAATGCTGAATAAGAGTTTGTTTGAAAGCTTTACTATCCTGTGAATAGCACAATATGTCCAGGTCGCTGTTTTCAATATCAATTTCAAGCGGTATAGTGCCTGCCAGTATAGTGGAGTAGGGATTTAAAGTTGCTATGATACCTGAAGACAGCACTTTGTAAGCCTGTTGCTGGCGGTAATTTCCGTTCTTTAAATAATCAATAGTATCTAAATGATGCAAAATGATTAAGACTTTTTGTTTTTTCCGTTTTTAAACTTCACCTTTTCAACCACAGGGACATTTTTGGCAGGCTTACGCTCAGTAAACTTTTTAGGATTAGCTTTTGCTGCCGATGTTTTTCCGGTATCTTTTGCAGGCTTTTTCTCTACAAGTTTCGTATTGCCTGATTTGGCCACTTCGGCTTTGTTTTGTGCCAGTACTTCGGTAGGATTTTTAGGTGTTTGTTTAGTGCCACGAAGGTGAATTACCAGTCCATCAAGAAAATTGCGTAATACCTGGTCGCCACAATCCATATATTTAGGATGGTCGGCATTTCGGAAAAAAGCACCAATCTCGGATTTTGAAATCCTGAAATCTGCAAGCAGCAGTATATCAACTATCTGGTCATCGCGAAGCTGAAGCGCCACACGGAGCTTTTTGAAAATATCATTATTATTCATTACTGTCTTTTTTGCAAAGATAGCTTTATTTACAAGGCATGGGTTTAATTTTTATATTAACCGAAATGTTAAAACCAGTTTCCGTAAGAATAGTAAAATCAGGCTATTCGTATTAATTGGCTTTTATTTTAACATTTGGAATTTTAATTTAGTAGTATAAAATTTTCGAGTAATGAGTACCTATGAAGAAAAATTAAGCCTCCTGTCTGAAATGATAGCATTTGCCAAGATTGACGGACAGGTACACGAACGGGAATACCAGTTCCTGAGTATTGTAGCTTCACAGCTCAGGGTTGAAAAGGATATGTTTAAAAGCCTTTTCAGCCATCCTGCCGAAAAAGTTGTCATAAAATCAGAGCAACAGCGTATACTCCAGTTTTACAGACTCGCACTATTAATGCATGCGGACGGTGTTTTACATGATAATGAGCAGGTAGCAATACGCGAAATGGGACTAAATATGGGGCTTTCGCCATTTGCGATGAAAAGTGTGCTTACCGAAATGCAAAAATCGTCCACGGGGTTAATTGATCCCGACTTACTGCTGGCGCTTTTCCGTGCACAGCATAATTAGCTGATTAGCCAGGTATAGGCATCTTTGAATTCTTTCCGCCACAATTTTTCGTTGTGGTGCCCTCCATGTACTATCTTTTTAGTAACGTTATTTTTATTCGTAATCTTACTCAGTACCAATTGTTCCATTCGCTCCAGGTCGGGCACCATGGCGTTGCTTTCGTGGTCTCCTGCCATAAAATAAATACGTCCTTCAATAGTTTCAACTTCTTGAATAAACTTATAGATTTCATCGCTAAACCAAAATGAGGGTGAAAACACGCCTGCATTCCCAAACACATCAGGAAATTTCAGCAATGCATAAAATGAAATAAGTCCGCCAACCGATGCCCCAAATATTGTTGTATTTTCCTTATCAGGAAGTGTGCGGTAATTAGAATCAATGTATGGTTTCAGGGTGTTAAGTATAAAGTCAAGATAATCATCGGCATGGCCGCCACCGTATTTTTCATTTTTATAGGGTGTCATTTCATCAATGCGATGGGTACTGCCGCCATGTTCAATACCTACTATAATAGCTTCAGAGTGCAGGTCATTCAGTTTTTCTTCCACATGCCATTCCCGCTTTGGGGATTGTGCATGGTCAAAAACATGCTGCCCGTCATGCATATAAATAACAGGATATTTTTTTTCCTGAGAATTATCATATCCGAAAGGGAGGTACACCCATATGTGTTTCTGCCTGCCAAGCTGTGGTGCTTCAATTGTAAATTCGGTTACAGTACCTGTCTCTTTTATCTGCGTTTTCATAAATACAAGATAAAAAGCTTACCATTAAAACGAGTTATAGTTAACAAAGATTTAGTTGCTTGCTTTAAGGATAGTAGATTTAATAATATAGATATCGTTTTAAGGAGTGTATATTAGTTTATACGAATTATAGTTTTAGGAAGTGTTGAAAACTACGATTAATTGTGCATAAGTTTAATGTTTATATGAGGTTGATATTGTGTAATTTAGCGTATGTGTTAAGGCAAAGTGCCTTTATTATATTTCCTTAAAAGATAAATCATGAAACTCATTGCAGTGATGCAGAGGGTTAAGCAGTTTTTAGCCAAAGTTAA
>JBQGDS010000394.1:0-4268 GCA_052039185.1 Flavobacterium sp. | reverse complement strand
CGGTCATAATCTCATAACCTGCCCGTGACGATACCGATTCAACCCCATCTACATGTTCGCAGATTTTCTGTAATCGTTGCGAAACCTGGTTGGTTGTTTCCAGTGTTGAGCCGGGAGGTGTCTGGATTATAGCATATATGGTTCCCTGGTCTTCACTTGGTATAAACCCAGACGGAAGTATTTTATTTACATAAAAAGTACCTGCACAAAAAGCCAGAAGTATACCAAAGGTTAGCCACTTCCTGTTTACAATCCTTCTTAAAACGCCCACATACTTACCGGTCATTTTATCAAAACCACGGTTAAAGCCGTCGAGTCCCCTAGTGAGGATATTGCCCTTTTTAGGATGCCCATGATGGTTTTTAAGTAACATGGCACACAATACCGGAGTAAGGGTAAGAGCTATAATTGCTGAGATTACTCTTGAACTGGCCATAGTGATGGAGAACTGGCGATAGAATGTACCAACCGGCCCCGACATGAATGATATTGGCAGGAATACCGAAACCATTACCGCAGTAA
This sequence comes from Flavobacterium sp., assembly GCA_052039185.1. Taxonomy (GTDB): domain Bacteria; phylum Bacteroidota; class Bacteroidia; order Flavobacteriales; family Flavobacteriaceae; genus Flavobacterium. The sequence continues at coordinate 3,746 of JBQGDS010000394.1, read as the reverse complement.
TTGCTATAATTGCGCCACTAATTTCACCCAATACTTTTTTAACAGCCATGTATGGCGATATATGCGGATCTTCTTCAAATTTGGCGTGGACTGCCTCGACGACGACTATGGCATCATCTACCACAATACCAATAGCCAGTACCAATGCAAATAATGTTACAAGGTTGATAGACAACCCGAAGAACTGGATGACAAAGAACGCCCCGATTAAGGATACCGGTACGGCAAGTATAGGGATAAGCGTAGAACGCCAGTCACCCAGGAATATAAATACTACTACTGCCACAAGTATGAAGGCATCGCGCAGTGTATGGATAACCTGCTCAATGGAAGCATCAAGGAACTGAGACACGTCATAGCTTATTTTATAATCAAGCCCCGGTGGGAAGGTTTGCTTCATTTCCTCCAGTTTTTCCTTTACCTGCTTTATTACGTCAGTAGCGTTACTGCCGTAATTCTGCTTTAATACTATAGAAGCAGACGGATGCCCATCGAGATTGGAGTAAATATCAAAAAATTCGCTACCCAGCTCTACATGGCCAATATCTTTAAGGCGTATACTCTCGCCACCGGAATTGGCACGCACAATAACATTCTCATATTCTGCCGGTTCGCTGAACCTTCCCTTATACGTTAGCACATATTCTAATGACTGTGCCTGTATGCCCGAACTCTGCCCCAAACGGCCGGGACGGCCCACAATACTCTGCTCACCCAGGGCTTTCATAACCTCATCAGTAGATATGTTATACGCCCTCATGCGGTCAGGGTTAAGCCACACACGCATTGCATAGGTACGGCTACCCAATATCTGGCTACGCGCCACACCCTTGATCCTGTTAATTTCGGGAAGCATTTTTACGCTGGCATAGTTGTACAGGAACTTTTCGTCCATGTTCTTGCCCTTAGCATACAGGTTGACATACATAAGCATGCTGGGCTGTATAGGTGTAATAACTACCCCTTCCCGCTGTACAAGTTCCGGGAGTAACGGCATTACCTGGTCTACCCGTGTTTTTACCCGTATTACGGCTTCATTTGGGTCAGTACCCGGTTCAAAAATCACCCTGAGTGTGGCTTCACCCGCGCTGGTAGCATCGGTAGCCATATAACGCATGTCCTGTACCCCGTTAATGGAGTTTTCAAGTGTAATAAGTGTTGATTTAACCAATACATCGGCGCTTGCACCGGGATAGGCTATAAATATATTTACTGTGGTTGGCGCAATTTCAGGAAACTGCGATGTTGGCAATTGTGTAATTGCCAGCGAGCCCACAAATACGATCATAATTGAAATTACTATCGCAAATACCGGCCTGTGTATAAATTTACTAAACATGATTTATCTTATTAGCCGTTCAATTATTCAGAATACAGTTCCAGGTGCGACAGCACATGTTCAGGTTTTTCCAGCTTGTACTCAATCTTCTGGTTCTCATTAACAAGGCGAAGCCCTTCAAGAAGTACTTTATCATCTGTAGAAAGTCCTTCCTGAATAATGAAGATATGCGGCAGCTCGGCAGCAACCTTTATCTCCCTGGAGTGGATTACATTCTTATTATCAACTACGTAAACATATTTCTTATCAAGTACTTCAAATGTTGCTTTTTGTGGTATAATAAGCGCATTGCTGTATGGCTGCGTCATTTGTATATTACCTGTTTCACCATGCCTTAGCAAACCTTTAGGGTTAGGGAAAGTAGCACGGAAAGCTATATTACCTGTTTCATTATTAAAGTCGGCTTCAATCGTTTCAACCACACCAGGGTAGTCAAATTTTTGTCCGTTCGCCATTATTAGGTTTACTTTCATTTTGCTGTTATCAGCAGCCTTAGCCTTATAATCAAGATATTCTGACTCAGGCACATTGTAGTATACCCACATTTTACTGTTATCAGAAAGGTTGGACAACAACTCCCCTTCATCCACAAGGCTGCCCAGCCTTACATGGAAACGGTCAATTATACCATCAAAAGGCGCTCTAATCTCAGTAAAGGCAAGGTGTGTTTTAGCCAGTGCCAGTTCAGCATTTGCCTTATCAAATTTGGCTTTAGCCATGGCAAGTTCGTTAGGCGCTACAACATTTTTATCGGCCAGTCTTTTGGTGTTTTTGTATTCTATTTCGGCAAAATTGGCCTCAGCCTGTGCACGCTGCATCTCAGCTTCATACAGCCTCGGCATAATACGGAACAGCAGCTGACCTTTTTTCACGGCCTGCCCTTCATCTACATATATTTTATCCAGATAACCCTTTTCCTGAGCCCTCAGCTCAATATGCTGGATAGACTGTATCTGGCTTACATAGTCCTTATTTAAAATTGTGTCTTTTTTTATGGGATTGGTCACAACAAATTCTGCTTCCTTTTCTTTACCCTCTTCTTTTTTACAGCTTGCAAGGCACAACAATGCACCCAGGCCAATAAGCATGAATTTCTTCATAGTAATTACTAATACGGTATGTTAATTGATTATTTTTCTTTAAAAACAGGTGCACTGTAACATATTACAACGCCATTGCATTCATGGCAAAGCATAACGTAACAGGTACGGAAGCACCAAAACCGGGTCAGTAATTCAGATAATTGTAGTATTGTAGTATAAAGCCCGATTTACGGAAGTAATAGCTATATCACAACCTTAAAACCCGGTTCTTGATATAAAGCCTTTGGGGCGAATACGAAATAAACTGCCTGTAGTTATGCAGTTGGTTTTTAAAGATGGGCTCAAAATACCCATGAAGAATTTTGTGTTGGGAAACAGCAACAAAGCTCCCTGTGGTTTTCAGGGGCTTTTTACCTGAGGAAGATATCTCTTCCTCGTCACTTTCGCTGGTGGTAAACTTACTTTCCGATTTTTTAAAAACCAGCGACGAGTAAGAATTGATGCTGGCTATACGGTCATGATTATCTGACTGTGATAATTTAGCACCGGCACCAGTATGTGCTGAAGAAGTATTATGCGTAATAAGCTGACCGGCAAAAACCAGCAGCATTACGCTTAGCGAAAGGATATATTTTAGTATCCGGCTCTTCATTCAGGGAGCAAAATTAATACATTGCTTTTTACATTAACAAAAAATAAGCCATTATTTTACTACAGCACATAATATTTAATATTTCGGTAAAATAATAGAATGATAATTTGGGAAGCTATGCTTCGTACATGTCCATTTTCAGTCGGGTTTCTTCAAGGTCTAGCTCACGTGCTATTTTGCGCAGCACTTCTTCATTAGCGCTTCCTTTGCGGTGCAGCTGTTCAATTTTATCACGCTCTACATTAATCAGGTCAATCTGCAATTGGGTATATTCATTAAAAATTGCTCCCGCAAGCGGTTCACCTTTACCGAAAAAATTAGCAGGGAGCTCGGTCTTCTGCAAACGGTTAAATTTTACCTCATACTTGCTTTTAATGTTACGCAACAGGTCATCCTGCAGCAGTGCCATGTTTTCTTCAATATGTTCAATAGTTTTTGATACGACCAGATTACGCACCTCATACTCTTCCACAGTAGCCGAATACGGTTCGAGTTTCATAACGCGGATAATCCACGGCAGTGTAAGCCCAAGCAGCACCAGTGTAGAAACTATAACACAAAATGTAAGGTATATTACCAAATTGCGCTGCGGGAATGCAGAACCATCAGCCAGCGAAAGTGGCAATGCCAGCGCAGCAGCCATAGACACGACTCCGCGCATACCCGCCCACCCGAAAACTACAAGGTTACGTACGTCAAAATCTTCCTTATT
>JBQGDS010000393.1:0-2959 GCA_052039185.1 Flavobacterium sp. | reverse complement strand
GGGGCAGAACCACCCGCACCGGTTTCAAACAATCCACCACCATTCATAAGCGGCACAATAGAAAGCATTTTAGCAGATGTGCCAAGCTCCAGGATAGGGAACAGGTCAGTCAGGTAATCACGCAGTACGTTACCGGTTACTGATATGGTATCCTGTCCTTTAATGATGCGCTCCAGTGAGAATTGTGTTGCAGCAATCGGGTCTAATATTTGTATATCAAGGCCATTAGTGTCATGGTCTTTAAGGTATGTCTTTACTTTTTCAATAAGCTGTACATCGTGTGCACGCTTGTCGTCAAGCCAGAAAACAGCCGGAGTATTGCTTAACCTTGCACGGTTAACAGCAAGTTTAACCCAATCCTGAATAGGAGCATCTTTAGTTTGGCACATCCTGAAGATGTCGCCTTTCTCAACCTGTTGCTCCATGTAAACTATGCCATTGTTGTTGTCAGTTACTTTTACAACACCATCAGCCATAGCCTGGAAAGTCTTATCATGAGAACCGTATTCTTCAGCCTTTTGTGCCATAAGTCCTACGTTAGGCACGCTACCCATTGTTGCAGGGTTAAATGCACCGTTCTTTTTACAGAAATCGATTGTTGCAGTGTATATACCACTGTAACTCCTGTCCGGGATTATGGCTTTAGTATCCTGTTGTTTGCCTTCTGCATTCCACATCTGCCCCGATGTGCGTATCATTGCCGGCATTGATGCATCAACAATAACATCGCTCGGTACATGCAGGTTGGTAATTCCCTGGTCAGAGTTTACCATAGCAATAGCAGGAGCGTTTTTATATACGTTTTCAATAGCTGCTTTTACTTCAGCTTCCTGTGCATGTCCGGCAATTTTAGCATATACATCGCCAAGTCCGTTACGTGTGTCAACGCCAAGTTCTTTAAACAGGGCAGCATATTTTTCAAATACATCAGCAAAGAAAACCTCCACAATAGCACCAAAGATAATAGGGTCAGAAACCTTCATCATTGTTGCCTTAAGGTGTACTGAGAAAAGTACATTGTTTGCCTTTGCGTCTTCAATTTCCTTGGCAATAAAAGATTTCAGTTTTTTAAGGCTAAGTGCTGAGCTGTCTATAATCTCACCGGCTTTAAGCACAGTGCTTGCTTTTAATATTGTAGATGTACCATCGTTTGCAACAAACTCAATCTTAACATCGGTAGCTTCTTTTACAGTAACTGATTTCTCACTTCCGTAGAAATCACCTTCGCTCATGCTGGCAACATGCGTTTTGCTGTCGGCAGTCCATGCACCCATAGAATGCGGATGTGCTTTAGCATAGTTTTTTACGGCTTTAGGCGCACGTCGGTCAGAGTTACCTTCACGTAGTACAGGGTTCACTGCAGATCCGAGTACCTTAGCATATTTAGCTTTGATTTCCTTTTCTTCGTCGGTTTTCGCATCTTCCGGAAACTCAGGCAATTTATATCCATGTTGTTGTAATTCTTTTATCGCAGCTTTAAGCTGTGGTACCGATGCAGAAATGTTTGGCAATTTTATAATATTAGCTTCGGGAGTGTTGGCAAGCTGGCCGAGCTCAGTAAGCGCATCGCCAATTTTCTGGCTGTCAGTTAAATATTCAGGGAAGTTGGCAAGTATTCTTCCGGCAAGCGAAATATCCCTTGTTTCTACTTTAATTCCTGCAGGTGCGGTAAAGGCTTGTACAATAGGAAGGAAAGAATGGGTGGCCAGCATTGGGGCCTCGTCAGTTATCGTATAAAAGATTTTTGACATTTTGTGTGTTTTAATACGCCTCCATAACGGAGCTGATTACTAAATAAATTTATTTGTTTGTTGCTACCTGTTGCCATAGGCAAAGGCATGCCAAATATAGGAAAATCTATCCTAAAATGAGGTTGTGAGATTAGTAAAAAAACGTTTGAAATTTAAGGATATAGCATATCTAAGCCCGTTAAATTTTCAACTTATTCCTGTGGCGGGAGTTTAAGTTTTTCAATACGCTCCAAAATAGTAGCAGGGTATTCTTTTGTAATTACTTTGTTGATGTTGCTTTTACAATCAGGTATGCTGTAATACCTTATGTGGGTATTACGCTCTTTACCTTTTGCAGTAACTATTTCCTCTACTTCATAAATATGTTTAATATTTATAAAATGTACACCTCCGCGTACATCGGCTATTTTTATAAAAATTGGATCCATGTATCAAAGGTAATGATTATGTATTGGTTATAATAAAAAATCCCCGCGCAATGCACAGGGATTTGTATGTGTAAGAGCGAAGAATTATCTTCTTCTTTCTTTGATTTTTGCTTTTTTACCGGTAAGGTCACGGAAGTAGAATATACGAGCTCTTCTAACTTTACCTCTCTGGTTAACTTCAATTTTTTGAAGTGCAGGCATGTTTACAGGGAAGATACGCTCTACACCTACAGCACCTGACATTTTACGGATTGTGAAAGTTTCAGTGATGCCGGCACCCCTTTTCTGGATTACCACACCTTTAAAGAACTGAGTCCTTGTTTTTTCACCTTCCTTAATTTCGTAGTACACAGTAATTGTGTCTCCTGAATTGAACTCAGGGAAATCTTTTTTTGTTACGAATTCGTCCTGAACGAATTTAATTAAATCAGTCATGATTTTTTAATTTAATTTGTTGATTCAGAGCAACATTCACGGTTTTCGCCAGAGGTTGATCTAAATTTAGGGTGCAAAGATAGAAAAAATTTGTGAAAAACAAATTTTTAGCCAAAAGTAATCAGCCAAAAGCCACAAGTTTGGCGCTTTGGGCTTTTTGCCTTGTGGCTAGTGCCTGTCTAAAAGATCCGGCCTGCGGTTTTTGGTATGCTCATAAGCCTGCTCTTCACGCCATTTTTCAATATTGGCATTGTGGCCGCTTAATAATACATCGGGCACTTTCCAGCCTTTATATTCCGCAGGGCGGGTATAAATAGGGGGTGAAAGCAGGTTGTCCTGGAAACT
>JBQGDS010000392.1:0-2049 GCA_052039185.1 Flavobacterium sp. | reverse complement strand
TGTGGAAATTGTAATTGACGATGCTTTTGAGTTTGTGCTTAAAACCAAAGAGAAGTATGACCTGATTATTATTGATATTTTTCAGGATACTGTAATGCCTAATTTCCTGTTTGAAGAGTTTTTTATAAACCGTATCAATTTCCTGCTGAATGTAAATGGGTTCATACTTTTTAACACCATGACACTTACCGAGAAAGAAAAAAACCGTAACCTGGAGTACAGGTCACGGTTTAATGAAAATTATTCGGTTAGAATGTACCCTAAAGTTGAGGATCATAATGAGCTTTTTACAATTAAAAAACTCAGCTAGCCTTACTTTTTAAATTTCGATATTCCGTCTTTAAGCCAAGTTTCGTACTCTTTAATGTCCGGCGTATTGCCTACAGGCTCATTCAGGTTTTCTTCATTATGATTTATTAAAACATAATAAGGCTGCGAATTGATATTATATCGAACCATCTGAAAATCAGTCCACTTATCACCTATCGTCCTTATTTTTTTTCCGGTAGTTTTAGATATTTCCTGTTCGTTCTCGGGCAACTTACGCCTGTCATCTCCATATAAAGATATAAGTACTATATCATTCTTTAATATAGAAAGCACTGCCGGGTCAGACCACACGTTCTCCTCCATCCTGCGGCAATTAGCACAAGCATGGCCGGTAAAATCAATCAGTGCAGGTTTACCCACTTTTTTAGCATAGGCAAGACCAGTTTCATAATCATCAAAAGCAATAAGGCCATGTACGGCTATCTTGGCTCCTTCCGGAATACTGTCGTTTGTAGCGGATGCAGCATCTCCTGCCCTTATTCCCATAGGCGATTCGCTATAGGTTAACGGTGGCGGAAAACCACTGATCAATTTTAATGGCGCACCAAACAAGCCCGGAATTAAGTAAACGGTAAACGCAAGTGTTACAATACCCAGTGAAAGACGCCCAACCGAAATATAGCTTAAAGGCGTATCGTGCGGCAAAGTTATTTTTCCAAAAAGGTATAGTGCCATAGCACCAAATATAGCAATCCAGATAGCAAGGAATGTTTCCCTTTCTAGCAGGTGAAGCTGTAAAACCAAATCAGCGTTAGAGAGGAATTTAAATGCAAATGCAAGTTCAAGGAAGCCAAGAAACACTTTTACCGTATTAAGCCAGCCACCTGATTTAGGCAGCGTGTTAAGCCAGCCGGGGAACATTGCAAAAAGCATAAACGGCAGCGCGAGCGCCAGTGAAAAGCCGAACATACCGATTACAGGGGCAAGGCCTCCTTTTGAAGCAGAATCGAACAACAGTCCGCCCACAATAGGACCTGTACATGAAAAGGACACTATTGCAAGTGCAAGCGCCATAAACAATATACCTACAAAACCTCCCCTGTCTGCCTGTCGGTCTACCTTGTTAGCCCAGGAATTGGGCAGCACAATTTCAAAAGCGCCGAGGAATGAGAATGCAAATACTAAGAGCAGTACAAAGAAGATAAGATTGAAATAAACATTTGTAGAAAGTTCATTAAGTGCTTCAATTCCAAATACGGCTGTTACAAGAGAACCTAAACCTACATATATTATTATAATAGCAATACCGTATAATATGGCATTGCGTATACCCGCTGCTTTAGTTTTACTCTGCTTAGTAAAGAAGCTTACCGTCATAGGTATCATTGGGAAAACACAAGGCGTTAACAATGCTGCAAACCCACCAAGGAACGATAAAAAGAATGTTGCCCATAACCCCTTATCATCCTCTTTATCCGTTTTAGCAACAGCCGGTTCCGCTTTAGCTTTTTCAGGTTCAGGAGAAATTGCCTGTTTTTCTTCAAAATTAAGTACCTCTTTAGAGGTAAGTGTATTCAAATCAAACTCAAAAAGCTTATTTTGCTGTATGCACACCTTGTCACATACCTGATATGATAATTCAGCCTGAACAATTGTATTACCGGTGTTGGTTATTTTTATAGTTTGCTTCAGTTGCGCTGTATTCTCCCAAAAGGTTTCATCAATCCCGAAAATATCATTAAATGCTGTCCTGGTCTTACTTTCTTCAGCCTTGCTTGC
>JBQGDS010000391.1:0-2307 GCA_052039185.1 Flavobacterium sp. | reverse complement strand
GGTAAAAATGGGCGCTGAAAAGGCGAAGTTATATCATTACAGTATGATACTTATTGCACTTACACTTGTGCTTGTTTTTGCTGTTATGCAAAGTTTTAGCGCAATACAGTATCTGTTCCTCATAGCATATATCCCTTTGACAAAACATATTATAACGGTTAAAAACAATGTAAATCCGCGCGAACTTGACCCCGAACTTAAAAAGGTGGCTTTGAGTACATTTTTATTATCTGTACTTTTATGTATCGTGTTACAATTTTAATTTAATAATAACCAAAACAACATACTATGAAAATTACATTTTACGGCCATGCAAGCCTTGGTATTGAAGTAGGAGGCAAGCATATTATTGTTGATCCTTATATTTCGGCAAATGAAATGGCATCGCATATTGATATAAATGAGCTTAAAGCTGATTATATACTGATTACACATGCTCATGGCGACCATATACTTGATGTGGACGCTATTGTGCAGCGCACAGGTGCAACAATTGTATCTAATGCAGAGATTACCGGTTATTACGAGAAGAAAGGCTATAAAACCCATCCTATGAATCATGGTGGCAGCTGGAGTTTTGATTTTGGTAAAGTAAAATATGTAGTAGCACACCATTCAAGCTCATTTCCTGATGGCACTTATGGAGGTAACCAGGGTGGTTTTGTGATAGAAGGTGAACACAAAAATATATACATAGCGGGCGATACGGCTGTTACATTTGATATGAAGCTGATCCCGATGCGTACCAAGCTTGACCTGGCCATATTACCCATAGGCAGCAATTTTACCATGGATGTTGAGGATGCTATTATAGCTTCTGACTTCCTTGATTGTGATAAAGTTTTAGGGTATCATTTCGATACATTCGGCTATATAAAAATTGATCATGCTGATGCTAAAAAGAAATTCTTTGATAAAGGCAAAGATTTAATGCTTCTTGAAATCGGCGAAAGCCTTGAGTTATAATTAAGAATTTCGAATTAAGAATTATGAGTTAATGAAGAATGATAATATCATTCAGTCTAAAAGTTATGCATTTGCCATCAGGATTGTAAATGTTTATAAATATTTAGTACAGGATAAAAATGAGTATGTTCTTTCTAAGCAACTTTTAAGATGCGGGACATCCATTGGTGCAAATGTTGAGGAAGCGATAGGTGGACAAAGTAAAAAAGATTTTGTAGCTAAGCTTGGGATTGCTTATAAAGAAGCAAGAGAATCACACTATTGGTTAAGAATTTTAAAAGATACCGGTTATCTGACAGACGAGCAAAGTACTAGCCTTATTCGGGATGTGGATGAATTGCTAAAAATTATTGGTAGCATCAGGAAAACTATTCTTAATTCATAATTTATAATTCTTAATTCATGAAAGCATCCTTTCAGAAATACGTACTAAATTTCAAGCGTCCCAGCGGAACTTCCCGTGGGGTTATGACCCAGAAAGAAACCTGGTTTATAATTTTGGAGGAAGGTAGTAAAAAAGGTATAGGGGAGTGTGGCATACTTCGCGGACTAAGTGTTGATGACAGGCCTGACTATGAAGAAAAACTTTCATGGGCCTGTAGTAATATTCATTTGGGAATTGAAAAGCTTTGGGAAGAACTTATAGAATTTCCATCCATTCAGTTTGGTTTGGAAACGGCATTTAAATCGCTTGAAGCAGAATCTCCTTTTATATTATTTCCGTCTGATTTTACATCCGGCAGAAAAAATATTCCGATTAATGGGTTGGTATGGATGGGCGACGAAGGCTACATGAAGCATCAGATTGAAGAAAAACTTGAACAGGGTTTTGACTGCATAAAACTGAAAATAGGAGCTATAGATTTTGAAAAAGAACTGGCTTTATTGCGGTTTATCCGCTCTGATTTTAGTGCTGATCAAATAGAGATCAGGGTTGATGCTAACGGTGCTTTTAATAAAACTGAAGCTTTATATAAGTTAAATCAATTGTCTGAATTTAAATTACATAGCATAGAACAACCCATTCAAAAAAATCAACATGACACTATGTCAGAGCTAGTTAAAAACAGTCCTTTGCCCATCGCTTTAGATGAAGAACTAATAGGTGTATTTGCTTCAGATGAAAAAGAAAGAGTATTACAAAAAATCAGGTCACAATATATTATACTTAAGCCAAGTTTGGTTGGTGGTATACGTGGCTGTGATGAATGGATAGCCTTGGCTGAGAAGTACAATATTGGCTGGTGGATAACATCGGCGTTAGAAAGTAATGTTGGGCTTAATGCCATAGCACAATATACTTTTACTAAGAATAATCCAATGCCCCAGGGCTTAGGTACA
>JBQGDS010000390.1:0-1740 GCA_052039185.1 Flavobacterium sp. | reverse complement strand
CAGCATTCCAGTCATACGCTCTTACAAATGAGAACTCTTCTTCATATACCCAATCGGTAATACCGTTAATAACAGCATTCTTTTTACCATCGTTAGTTATTTGAACTGCAGCTTTAGAAGCCAGATCATAAACATAAAGATTGTTCTGGAAAACATAAGCTACTTTAGAGTTATCAGCCGAAAAAGTCGGTTCCTGCACTTTATCTGATGAAAGCCTTGACAATGTTTTACCTGCAATGTCATAAATATAAAAATGTGCAACAAATGAATGCCTGTAAATAGACTGTGACCCCGTAGCAATCAACAGCTTTTTTTCATCAGCGCTAAAAGTATAGCTGTCTATACCCTGAGATAACTCAGTATGATCTTTAGAATTCAGGATAGTTCCTGTTTTTGACAGCGTAGCAAAATCATACAAATCGATAGTTGCGCTACCTGTTCTGCGATCATAGTTCAGCACAGTGTACTGATTGGTGTTTTTCATAGCCTGCAACTCATCCATTCTCTCCGCTCTGAAAGCACCGCTCCATATTTCCTGAAGCGTTATATTTTGTTGAGCAACAGCCGGCAACACCGCCAGCAGGAATAAGAAAAGTGAGTGTTTAAGGTATTTCATTTTGCAGATGATAAAAAACTCCCAATTTTAGTAAAATTTTATGAATTATAGCCTCTTTTTTTTGTTAAACTGCTTTTTCACGATTTTGCAGGAAAAGACCTTCAACAGAAAGTACTGCAAATGCCACTGTAAAGCGTATCTTTGCACAAGATATTTATTTTAAGCTACTGGAAATGAGTAAAGCAATAGCCGGTTTTTCTAAACTGACTAAAGACCAAAAAATTGAATGGCTTGCGGAAAAGCATTTTCCGAATCCTGCCAAAGCAACAGAATTACTGAAACAATACTGGAATGAAGATGCGTCTTTGCAGAAACTGCATGACGAATTCATTGAAAACACGGTAACAAACTTTTACCTGCCGCTGGGTATTGCCCCTAATTTTATAATTAACGGTAAAGAGTATACACTGCCCATGGCAGTTGAAGAAAGCTCAGTTGTAGCTGCTGCTGCTAAAGCCGCAAAGTTTTGGGCCGAAAGGGGCGGTTTTAAAGCTACCGTAATTGACACTCAAAAAATAGGACAGGTACATTTTATTTATAAAGGCGATAAAAACAAACTTCAGGATTTTTTTACCGAAATAAAGCCGATTTTTTTTGCAGATACTGAGTCACTGACCCGCAACATGCAGAAGCGTGGTGGAGGTATACTTGATATTGTATTAAGAGACAAAACGAATGAAATTTCCGGCTACTACCAACTGCACGCCACATTTGAAACGGCAGACAGCATGGGGGCCAACTTTATTAATTCCTGCCTGGAGCAATTCTCTAAAACGCTTAAAACGGAAGCGAATGTATACAATGCATTTACTGCAGAAGAAAAAGAATTACAGGTTATAATGAGCATCCTGTCCAACTATGTTCCGGATTGCCTGGTTAGAGCCGAAGTATCCTGCCCTATTGAAAGCCTTTGCGAAGATACAGATATTGACTCTGCAGAGTTTGCAGAAAAATTCCTTACAGCGGTGCATATTGCCGAAATTGAACCCTACCGCGCTGTAACGCACAACAAAGGTATTATGAATGGCATTGATGCCGTTATTGTAGCTACAGGAAATGATTTCCGTGCCGTTGAAGCAGGTGTACATGCTTATGCTTCAAAAGACGGCTCATACAGCAGCCTG
>JBQGDS010000389.1:0-3868 GCA_052039185.1 Flavobacterium sp. | reverse complement strand
TCCTTCACCTATAAGCATCCCGGCATTTTTAAATGCAAATAGTGGCTCTATAGAAGGAACAGTGTGGATATGGAGAAAGAAAAACAATCCTGACAGTACCAATTCAGCCTATGTAACTATAAACAGTACGGGTCAGTATGTTGGTAATGGCGAACCGGAACAGGAAGATCCTAGCGGTATAGTTCGTACAGGGCAGGGCTTTATCGTGAGGCGTATAGGCTCTCAGCTTATTACGTTTAATAACAGCATGCGTTCAGATGATGTTTCCAATCAGTTCTTCAGGATGTCAGGAAATACGAACAATACATTGCCGGAAAATCATGGAATATGGCTTAACCTTACCGGGCCAAATGGTATATTCTCGCAAATGTATGCAGGGTATATTGCCGGTGCTACAGCAGGTTATGACCAGGGCATAGATTCAAGATATATAAATGATAGTCCTAATGTTCTTGCTTCATTAGTTAATGGTGAAGAAATGATAATTCAGGGTCGCAGCCTGCCTTTCTCATCGGCCGATATTGTTCCGTTACAATTCCGCACAGCCACAGCAGGCAGCTACACTATAAGTATTGACCGTGTGAATGGCCTCTTTACCGGAAACCAGGAAATTTATATTAAGGATAAACTGACAGGTATGGTACATAACATTAAAGAATCAGGTTACTCCTTTACTTCTGATGCGGGTACTTTTGGTAACAGGTTTGAGGTAGTGTATCAAAACATAGCGCTGGGTGTAAACGATCCTGTACTTTCAGCCGATGAGGTAATAGTTTATAAGCAGGACAAAACACTTATTGTAGAAACAGGAAGTGCTGTGATAAATGAAATAACCATATTTGATACCCGCGGAAGGCTGATATATACTAGTAATGGTATTAACGCTTCCAGATTTGTTATTGATGATTTAAGGGCTGAAGAACAAATGCTGATAGTTAATATTGCTACCGATAAAGGAAAAGTGAGTAAAAAGGTTATTTACTAATGCACTGTAATTTAAATATTGACGATGTATTTCAACGATAAAAAGTGATTTTTATCGTGAATAATGAAAACTTAAATAGATGTTAATAGCGGAATTTTAATTTTAAACCCACATCCAACAACCAGTATAGCCGTGTATCGGCAATTACTAATGTGTATTATTTTAGGTTCCCCAACCGATAAAACCCCTTCCCTGAAACGGTAGGGGTTTTTTAATTTTTATATTGGAATTATCCAAAGGAGAAAAACTTTTTAAAATAAATAATTGAGTGTTTTTATAATTCGAAAATAGTACTATATTTGCATCCTCATTTATGAGAAACGGGGTGTAGCGTAGCCCGGTCATCGCGCCTGGTTTGGGACCAGGAGGTCGCAGGTTCGAATCCTGCCACCCCGACTTTGAAGTCTTTCATTGGCTTCAGTTGGCCCGCAAATACTCAGTATTTGCGGGCTTTTTCGTTTTTTACCCTAAAATGAAATCAGCGCTTATATCAATATTTTTGTGAGTAATTAGGTGAGTAAATTTCAATTCAAAAAAATTGACTCACAAAAACAGGGTTAAAAAATTGAATAACAAATTGTTACATCAATTTTTTAACATTTATTACTGCCAAATGTAGCCTCTTGAAGCCGCTCACGATTCGCAAGCATTTTGAATCGGTACTTAATGTAATGTTTAATTTAAACCACATTTGGTATGAAGAGCACAAACACCTTTGGTATCCAGTTCATCCTCAGGATTCCAAAAAATGAAAAGGCAACAGAAGCAACTGTCTATGCACGAATTACTGTAAACGGCCGAAGGTCTGAAGTTTCACTTAAGAAAAAAATTGATCCAAAATTCTGGGACGAAGCTAAAGGACGGGCTAAAGGAAAAAGGGACGAAAGTGCCGGCCTTAACAACTACATCGAGCGAATCAGGAGTATAATAGCCGACGGCTACCATAACCTTATACAGGAAAGAAAGCCAATTAACGTTGACAGTGTCAAAGCATTGTTTACAGGGCACGATGAAGATGCTATAACAATTAAAAAACTTTTTGAGTACCATAACCAGGAGGCTGCTTATAAACTTGCACCTGGTACTATGAAGAATTATGGGACGACACAGCGCTATATCGGCAAGTTCCTGCGGGACAAATACCACCGCCATGATATACTACTCTCAGAGCTTACTTATCGTTTTTTACTGGATTTTGAAAGCTATCTCAGGTCGTACGTACCAAAAGACCACCAGCAGCGGCTACACAACAATGGCATAATGAAGCACATTGAGAGGCTCCGTAAGATGGTGAACTTGGCCATTAAGCTCGATTGGCTTGAAAAAGATCCTTTTGCCAATTTTAAAAAACATTTCGATAAGGTAGAGCGCCAGTGCCTTACATCTGAAGAACTCTCGTTGCTTGAAAAAAAGGTATTTAAGATTGAAAGGCTGAAAAACGTTCGGGACATGTTCCTCTTCTGCTGCTATACAGGGCTGGCCTTTATAGACCTTGCCGGCCTGACGCCTGATAATATCGTTACGGGTATTGATGGGGGCTTATGGCTTTACACTAGCCGTGCAAAAACCGATACCAGCGTCCGTGTACCTATTTTACCGCAGGCAAAGCGAATTATGGACCAGTACAAGGATAACCCCAAAGCGCAATCAGGCGGAACGGTTTTTCCTGTGCTTTCCAACCAAAGGATGAACGGCTATCTTAAAGAGATTGCCGATATCTGTAATATTTCAAAAAAGTTAACCTTCCATATCGCCAGGCATACTTTTGCTACAACTGTAACGCTGAGCAATGGTGTACCGATCGAAAGTGTATCAAGGATGCTTGGGCATACCAGCATAAGGACCACACAGATATACGCAAAGGTCCTTGAGAAGAAAGTCAGCGAGGATATGGGCAGGCTTAAAGAGCGTCTATGTGGAAATGAAGCCGATAATTTAGCGATTGCCCACTCTTCAGAATTCTGGAACCTACAGCAACAACTCAGCTGGCTCAGAGGATCTCTGAGCTGCTTACTGAAGCAAGGGGCAGGATTGTCCAGTCAGTAAACCATACGATGGTTTTGACGTATTACGAAATAGGGCGAATGATAGTTCATGAAGAGCAAAATGGCAATGAGCGGGCTGATTACGGAAAGCAACTCATAAAAACGCTGTCAATAAAGTTAACGGCAGATTTTGGAAAGGGTTTTTCACAGCGAAATCTGGAGCAGATGCGCCAATTTTACCTTGTATACTCAAAAGCGCAGACACTGTCTGCGGAATTTGAGAGCGATGATAAACCGGTAAAAAAATTTCAATTAAGTTGGTCCCACTATCTAAAATTAATGCGTATTGAAGATGGTGACGAAAGAAACTTTTACGAAATCGAATCTTATAAGAACAACTGGAGCCTCAGGGAATTGGAAAGGCAATATAACACGGCACTTTATACACGTCTGTCGTTGAGCAGAAATGGATCGCAGGTTCGAAGGCTAGCCAAAGAAGGCCAACTATTGCAAAAGCCACAGGATGCAATCAAAAATCCATATATTTTAGAATTTATCGGCCTGCCGGAACGATCAACTTACTCTGAAAGCGAATTAGAACAGAAGCTTATTGAGAAACTGGAACATTTTATGCTGGAACTTGGCACTGGATTTACCTTCGTAGCAAGGCAACAACGTATTAGTTTTGACGAAAAGCATTTCAGAATTGACCTGGTGTTCTACAATCGAATTCTTAGGTGCTTTGTTCTGATTGACCTAAAAATCGGCGAACTTAAGCATCAGGATATCGGGCAAATGCAGATGTACGTTAATTTTTACGACAGGAGAATGCGGCTTCCTGAGGAAAATAAAACCATTGGTATTATTCTATGTCAGGATAAAAGTGAAGCGGTTGTGG
>JBQGDS010000388.1:0-2842 GCA_052039185.1 Flavobacterium sp. | reverse complement strand
TTCCTACGGTGTTTAATTACGGGAGCTTTGGCATTTTCATAAGCTACAGTAGTGCTGTTATATACAGGCTGCGCTGCTTTGTTTGTGGGGCTTCCTGGAGTTGCTGTGTTATTTCTGCCGTCGCGATTTGTGATGTTACCATTGTTTCGGCTGCCTGTGGCTGTGCCGTTATCCATTCCCCCGGGCAGGTTGCTATTATTGTTCACGGTGCTTACCGATACGTCGGTACCATTATCGGTCACAGCATTGCCTGGCTGAGGTATATTGCTGTTTCGGTTTACAGTATTGTTTCCATCCGGTTGTGTAATGTTCGCATTGTTATCTTCAAAAACTACGGGAGCCGTATCGTTGTCGTTACCTTGGTTAAATACCGGAAGGGCGAACATTAAGCCAAGCAGAAGTACCGATGCTACCCCCGATACCCTGAACCATAACGGTACAACCCTTCGGGGTTTATTGTTTTGTGGCAATCGGGAAGATATATCTTCCCACGATTGTTCAGGAGGCGCTACCTCAAAATCTCTCAGCTTTTCCTGAAACAGCCTGTCTATGTTTTTTTTCTCACTCATTTGCTGAAGGTATAACTCTGCCCTTGTGAGCTTCAATTTTTTCTTTTAATATTATCCTTGCCCTTGCAAGGTTAGATTTTGATGTGCCTTCGTTTATTTTAAGCATCTCTGCTATTTCCTTATGCGAAAAGCCATCAATTACATACATATTGAAAACCATCCTGTACCTGTCCGGCAGCTGCTGGATTATAGAAACCAGAAAGTCCATGCTTATGTCTTCGGCTTCTATTTCAACATCGGCCTCATCAGGCAGGTTTTCAGTAACAATCTCAAATATCCCCTCGGACCTGTAGCGTTGCAATACATGATTTATCATCACCCTTTTTGCCCATCCTTCAAATGAACCCTTAAACTGGTACTGGCCTATTTTGCTAAATATAAGCAAAAAACCGTCCTGAAGGTTGTCCTGGGCATCTTCATAATTACGCGAATATTTAAGGCATACTGAGAACAGCTTTGCAGACATAAGCCTGTAAAGCTGTTCCTGTGCCGCTAATTTATTATTCTGGCAATCGCGTATGATTTGTTCCAGGCTCAAAAGGTAGTTTAGGTGTTTAGGATAGTAAGGTTTAGGTTATTGTGTAACGGGTACTTGTATTTCCAGGAATTCGTCCTGATTGGTTTCTTCGTTTACGCCCTGGTAAAATTTAAATATGTAATAGTTGTAGCTGTAATCGGGCGTACAATAAAACTCAAATGATTTCTGCTCGCCTACATTAGAGTCAGCAGGCGGAGTACAGTTATTGTCTTCAATCACTAAAGCCTGAACAGCAACTGTGCGTGTATTGTTGCTCCGGTTATAGTAAAAACCATTAAAATAATGGCAGTCGGTGGGTAGATTAAAGTTCACTTTTATGGTGTAGGTTTCCCCTCGGGACATTGTCTGAGGCAGGTCAACAGCAGTAACAGGTAAAAATTCCATATGGAAATTTGTCCTGTTCTCATTGTCATCCGGCACACAGCCAAACACCAGTGCAAGTGCAACTAAAATCAAAAACAGTTTTTTCATGGGTAAAGTAAGTAAAGGTATTTTAGTTTTTCTACTATTTAGATGCCTGAAATGCTGAAAGGTTGCGTATAAATATACTAAAATAACTATATAAGGCTATATTGCTGTAATTTAGGATTTACAACAGGCAAAGGCTCTGTAATGACGGCGCGAATTATGTTTAACATAAAAATACTATCTTTACCCACAAAAACGTTTTAAGAACCATAGCGGGCAAACCGCGATCTATATATAAACTAACTATGGCATGTACAAACTGTTCTACGGGTTCCAAAGACGGAGCGCCCAGGGGATGTAAAAATAATGGCACGTGTGGGACAGACAGTTGTAATAAACTAACAGTTTTTGACTGGCTCAGTAATATGAGCTTACCAGGCGGGCAGGCACCTTTTGATTGTGTTGAGGTGCGTTTTAAAAACGGAAGGAAAGAATTTTACCGCAATACTGATAACCTGACACTAAGCATGGGCGATATTGTAGCTACAGAGGCTTCGCCCGGGCACGATATAGGCATTGTAACCCTTACCGGCGAACTGGTAAAGGTGCAGATGAAGAAAAAAGGTGTAAAGGATGATGCTGAGATAGGTAAGATATACCGAAAGGCTTCACAGAAGGATATTGATATATGGAGCACAGCGCGTGATAAGGAAGAACCGATGAAGGTTGTAGCACGTGAAATAGCCATACGCCTTAAGCTGGAAATGAAAATATCGGATATTGAGTTCCAGGGAGACGGATCGAAGGCTACGTTTTATTATACAGCGAATGACCGTGTGGATTTCCGCCAGCTTATCAAGGATTTTGCGCGTGAGTTCAGCATCCGTATCGAGATGAAGCAGGTAGGTTTCCGCCAGGAAGCTTCACGCCTGGGTGGTATAGGTTCATGTGGTCGCGAATTATGCTGCTCTACATGGCTTACTGATTTCCGTAGTGTGAATACATCGGCAGCGCGTTACCAGCAGCTATCGCTCAATCCGCAAAAGCTGGCCGGACAGTGTGGTAAGCTCAAATGCTGCCTTAACTATGAGCTTGATACTTACCTGGATGCACTGAAAGGTCTTCCGGATATGGATACTAAGATATATACTGAAAAAGGCGATGCTTATTGCCAGAAGGTAGACATTTTTAAAGGTGTTATGTGGTTTGCCTACGCTAATGATAATGCGCACTGGCACGTAATACAGGCAGAGCAGGTAAAGGAAATAATTGCGCTTAATAAACAAAAGCAGCGTATTGCGGCACTTGAGGACTACGCAATTGAAGC
>JBQGDS010000387.1:0-2079 GCA_052039185.1 Flavobacterium sp. | reverse complement strand
AATGTTACAGTAAGTTTTATACTGGACTAATAATACTATCATTTCATAAATAAAAAACGCCCTGATATCGGGGCGTTTTTTTTTGGACTATAATTTAAAAAAGGTCTTTATCATTTTTCCAAGATAATCAAAATCTTCATGATTGCTTATTGAACGTTTTTCAAGTTCAGTATCAGCTGTTGTAGAGAACGGATAAAGTAATATGTAGTTGTTTTTATTAAGGTGTTCATTAAGGAAATCAGGCATTGCACGCATTTGTTCCACATAAGATACCATTCCCTGTATTGCCATTACCACAATAAGGCCTGTATCATTACCTATCTGCAGTGCTATATTTTCGACTTCCTTCCATGTGGAAATTTCAGTAAATGATGCCTCAATATTTACCTTTTTCTTAATTCGCCTCAATACTTCACATGTTTCTGTTGTTGCATAAAAGTTCATTTTGGCACCAGAATTTTTACTGATATTCCACACCCTTAGCAACGAATGGAAGAAACCTGCTTCCTGTTCAGCCCCGGGCGGTATAAGTACTGTATACTTTTTTATTGTAGCAATTGGTTGTGCCGCATGGTACACAAGTACATTTATATGCTTATTTTGAAGATAGCCTTTTTGCAGGTTGTATATAAATGACGCAGAAAAACCCTTTTTGTTTTCCAGCCCGATAAGCAGGTCGGTTATATTTTGTTCCTTTACCACATTACTAACACCTGTTACCACATTGGTGTCATGGCGTGTTATGGGTTTAAGGCTGGTATCGGCCGCTGATGCCATTTTAACGGCTGAGCCCAAAAGCATCTCCGCATTTTTTACAGATGATTCGTTTTTATCCTCCGCAATTACATTTAGTCCAAACAGCCGATCCTTATTGGATGATGTTTTAACTAACAAGCCAAGATTTACAAGGCTCTCTACTGTTGATGGATGATTTATAGCCAATAGTAAATTTTCTTTTTCCTCACCTTTACCGGAAACCATGTTCTCCTTTTCAGATTCGGCAATTCTTTGCGCGCTGGCCATTGATATAAATGAAGAAATGGTACACGAAATAAGTATTAGCAGTATGCTGCCGTTAAGCACGTGCTCGTTTAATAACCTTACTGGCTCACCCATTTCATTTTCCGATAGGATAATATTGTAACCAACCATTACAGATGCCAGTGTTGCAGCGGCTGACGCAGCACTCATACCAAATATCAGCTTTCCTTCATCAGCGGTGAAGCGAAAGGTTTTTTGAGTGGCAATGGCTGCCAGGTACTTTCCGCCAATAGAGGCTAAGAGCATGATTGAGGCAACACCTAATGTTTCCCAGCTTTGTATAAAAGCTGAAAAATCGATAAGCATACCCACGCTGATAAGGAAAAAAGGTATAAATATAGCATTGCCAACAAATTCCACCCTATTCATAAGCGAGGAGGAATGAGGTATAAGCTTATTAAGTGCCAAACCGGCAAAGAAAGCGCCTATAATAGCTTCAATACCTGCCAGTTCAGCTAGCAACGCAGCCATGTAAATCATTACAAGTACAAAAATGTATTGGGAAATTTTATCGCTTACAGTTTTAAAGAACCATCTACCGATTATAGGAAACAGTACCAATACAATTACAGAAAATAAAACCATAGAAATGGATAATCTTGCCCAGAAAGACGGCCCAACTTCTCCCTGAGACATACCAACCACAACGGCAAGCACCACAAGAGACAGCACATCGGTTATCATAGTGCCGCCAACAGTTATATTTACCGCAAGATTTCGTGTAATTCCCAAGCCACTCACCATAGGGTATACAATAAGTGTGTGGGAGGAAAAAAGGCTTGCGAAAAGTACCGACGTCAGTATACTGAACCCCAGAATATAATATCCGCCGATAAACCCCAGAACAAAAGGCGCTGCAAAGGTGTACAGTGAGAAGGTTATACTTTTCCATTTGTTCTTTTTGAAATCACCCATGTTTATTTCCAGCCCTGCAAGAAACATTATATAAAGCAGCCCGGTTGTACCGGTAACTACCACGCTGGCATCGCGGGAAAGGATATGGAAGCCGTTAGGGCCTACCAGTGCGCCTGCTATAAG
>JBQGDS010000386.1:0-3927 GCA_052039185.1 Flavobacterium sp. | reverse complement strand
GGCGATATTGCAAATGATGAAACTGTTGATGCCCTTGTAAAAATGGCGGTATCGCATGCTGAAGCCGGCGCCGACTTTGTTGCGCCAAGCGATATGATGGACGGGCGTGTGCTCCGCCTGCGAGAAGGGCTGGACAGTGCCGGTTTCCATAATATTGGGATAATGAGCTACAGCGCTAAGTATGCTTCGTCATTTTACGGGCCTTTCCGCGATGCGCTGGACAGTGCGCCCAAAGAAGCGGGTATGGAAGTGCCTAAAGATAAAAAAACGTACCAGATGGATTATGCCAACCGCATTGAAGCCATTAAAGAAGCACTGCATGATGTAGAGGAAGGCGCTGATATTGTAATGGTAAAACCGGGTATAGCCTACCTTGACATTGTGCGTGAGGTGAAAAATGCGGTAAATGTACCGGTATCAGTATACCAGGTATCCGGAGAATATGCAATGGTGAAAGCTGCTTCGGAAAGAGGATGGCTGGATCATGACAAAATAATGATTGAGCAGCTGCATTGTATAAAACGTGCCGGCGCCGACCTGATTTCTACCTATTTTGCCAAAGAAGCTGCTATTTTATTAAATAAATAACGCCAGACATACTGAAGTTTAAAAGTCATATTTAGCCTGTCGAAATACAAACCATGAAAAGAATACTATTACCTGTTATAGTCACGGCCCTTTTTTCCTGTAAAGGAAATGAAACAACCCAGGATACAACAGCTGCCGCTACTCCCGAAGTAAGCGAGGGAGCTGCTGCCGACATGACACCATCGCAAAAACTGGGGCAGAAAATTTTTGACGGTAAAGGTAATTGTTTTAGCTGCCACAAGCCCGACCAGAAGATTATTGGCCCAAGCATACAGGAAATTGCAAAGATATATAAAGAGAAAAACGGCAACATTGTTGATTTTCTTAAAGAAAAGGCCGATCCTATTGTTGATCCGTCTCAATATGAAGTGATGAAAACCAACTTTGCCATCACTAAAAACCTTACGGATGAAGAACTAAAGGGTTTGGAAGATTATATTTATAGTTATAAGTAGTGTAATACACTGAGGTAACTGCAACCTGCGACTGATAAATTTAGTTACGGTGCCACAAGCTTAAAACCTATCCGGGGGATATTCTCTATACGGATGCTTTCATCATCCTTAAATATTTTTCGCAGGCGCGATATAAATACATCCATGCTGCGGCCAAGGAAATAATCATCGTTACCCCAAATATCGGTTAATATTTTTTCCCTCTTCAGTATGGTTTTCTTATTATCAATAAAAAGTTTCAGTAATGCTGATTCACGCTCGGTAAGTTGGGTTGACTGTCCGTCTTTGGTTATAGAGTAATTAGCCGGATCAAAAGTATAAGCACCAATCGTACAGGCTGTGTTTTTAATTATAGCCTGTTTCTGGCTTCGCTGTAGGAACACTTCAATTTTTAATATCAGCTCCTCCATACTGTATGGTTTTACCAAATAATCATCAGCGCCCAGGCGAAGCCCTTTAATACGGTCTTCTTTCAGCGTTTTAGCCGACAGGAAAATTATAGGCACCTCAACATCACGATCACGTATAGCAGCTGCCAGTTCAAAACCATCCATTTCAGGCAGCATCACATCAAGTATACATAAATCGAAGTCTTCGTTTTTAAAAGCGGAGAACGCGTCTTTACCATTAGTAAAATGTACCACGTCATATTGCTGCTCCAGGTTATCGGCAGTAAGAAAAGCCAGTGTGCTGTCGTCTTCTACATACAGTATTTTCTTTTTCATAAAATGCTGCTTTTGGGTATAACAATGGTTATAGTGAGTCCTGACCTGCCCTCATTATTTTTTGCAGATATCTTCCAGCCGTGAAGTTCACAAATCTTTTTTACATAAAAAAGGCCTATCCCAAAACCTTCCACCTCCTTTTTGCCCTGGTGGGGCACGCGGTAAAATTTATCAAACACATTATCAATGTGACTAGCTGCTATGCCCGGGCCATTATCTATAAACTGTATTGAAATACCTTTTTTAACCGTATTTACCACTACTTCAACTTCAGGCGATGCCACACCATATTTTACGGCATTTTCCAGAATATTATACGTTATATTATAAAAATGGAACTCATCTGCCCTGACATGGTATTCTGATTTATCTGATTGTATAGTAATCGCAGCATTGTCATGTTTCAGTACAGCATTTTCCCGTACCAATTCCAGTGTCTCTATTATGTTGAGGTCCTTTTTTTCAAGCCCGAGCAGGTTAGCGTCAGATTTTGCCACGTTAAGTATACGCTCTATATGCTGGTTCAGCTTATTGCTCTGCTGGATTATTATCTGTAAGTATTTATTTAGTTTGGGATTGGCTTCAATGGCTTCCTGCTTTACCGCGTAGTTAGATGCTATAAGTATTGATGACAAAGGCGTTTTAAACTCATGCGTCATGTTATTGATAAAGTCCTTTTGCAGTTCGGTGTATTTTTTTTGCCGGAGTAATAGTAATACTGAGTATACATAAATAACCAGCACCAGGAACAATACCCCGGTATATACCCAATATTGCTGCAGCGAGGTTACATAATTATACTTAAGGTTAGGAAAACGAATGGCAAAGTAATAAATAAGTCCTTCGCGTTTGGTAAAACATTTTTCGCACTTCAGTTTATCTGCTGTTGCAGCCTTACCGGTAGATGATACATATTCGCCATATATCATCTCGTCTGAGGCGCAGTCGTATATGGCATACTCATAATCAATATCCAGCTTAATTTTCTGGAACTCAGCCTGTAAATAGTATTCCAGTATTTCAGCTTCAAAAACATCATCAACATTTACAACATAGTAGTCTTCCGACACTTTTTTAATCGGGCTGGCATTAGGCAGCTCATTATTATTGTCCCGGTATATTTTGTTTACCACATCCTGAAGCGCAAAATGTATTTTCTCGCCAATTTCCTTTTTTTCAAATGTATAGGCACGGCTAAGCATGAGCAGCTGCATGGTAATTACACCTATTATAGCGAGCAGCCCTATGAATACTATTATATTTAACTTATTGAATTTCAAATTTGGTATGTATTTTGCCTAACCGATATTACCACAAAAAAATTGTTGTGGCAACCCATTAACAAGTCGTTAACAAGAGTTTGAAACGGGTTAACAAATATGTGGCAAATAGTAAATATATTTGCTATGTTGATTAAAGAAAAACACTATAACTAATATTTAAAATCATTTATTATGAAATCATTGAAACTTTCATTATTTGCTGTAGCCGGTGCGTTTATGCTTTCTTTCTCAGCTTCTGCCCAGCAGGCTGTTGCTAAAAAACCTGTTGCTGCACCTGCAGCTGCAGCTACAACTGCTAAGCCGGCACAACCATCAGGCATTACATGGAAAGAAGATTCTTTTGACTTTGGAAGTATTGAAAAAGGAAAACCGGTATCTCACGAGTTCTCTTTCAAGAACACAACCAAGCAGACTGTGCTTATTACTAACGTGAAAGCTTCTTGCGGATGTACAGCTACAAACTATACTAAAACTCCTATCAAACCGGGAGAAACAGGTACTGTAACTGCTACTTATAATGCTGCTTCACCTGGTAACTTTACTAAAACCGTAACTGTTACAACTAATGACAGCGAAGTAAACAAAGTACTTACAATAAGAGGTAAAGTAGAAGGCGGAGATACTCCTGCACCTGCTGTAAAATCATAATTCAGGAAAACTTTGAGTTTATAAGCCATCACTTGTTGATGGCTTTTTTATTTTACAAAATGTAAAGTTTATTTGTCATTATGGAAATAATTTTTTACATTCGTTAAAACTTTAATTGATAGAGCAATGAAAACAACCTATTTATTTCCACAAAAGTATAGGTTATTGTACCTTACTATTTTTACGATCAGCATTATACTACTGCTAGTAATGTTGTACGCAGACTAT
>JBQGDS010000385.1:0-1593 GCA_052039185.1 Flavobacterium sp. | reverse complement strand
GAAAGAGGTTTACTGGGCCTTGCATTCCATCCGCAATATGCTACTAACGGTTACTTTTATATTAATTACACCAATACTGCCGGTAACACTGTAATTGCGCGTTACACCAGAAATTCCGGCAATCCTGATATTGCCGATACTGCCAGCGCACAGATACTGCTTACCATAAACCAGCCTTATTCTAATCACAACGGCGGATGCCTGCGTTTCGGGCCTGATGGCTACCTTTACATAGGCATGGGTGATGGCGGAAGCGGTGGCGACCCACAAAACAATGCGCAAAATAAAAACAGCCTGCTTGGTAAAATGCTGCGTATTGATGTAAACTCAGGCTCACCATATAGCAATCCTTCCACGAATGCATTTATAGGCATAGATGGCGCTGACGAGATATGGGCTACAGGACTGCGCAATCCGTGGAAATTTTCGTTTGACAAAACAACGGGCGATTTATGGATAGCCGATGTGGGCCAAAACCAGATTGAAGAAATTAATAAAGTTACCGCCGGCACAGCTGCCGGGCTTAACTTTGGCTGGCGCTGTTACGAAGGTAATCAAACCTATCCTGCCACGTGTACTTCTACCGATGTTTTTACCATGCCATTTGCACAATACAACCACAGCAACGGCGCCTGTTCTATAACAGGAGGTTATGTATACAGGGGGACTGCCTATCCTAACCTTCAGGGAAAATATATTTTTGCCGACTACTGCAATAACCGTATAGGTACAGTAGATGCTAACGGAAGTGGCACCGTAACTTTTACCAATGCCTTTTCAGGAAACAACATTACTACGTTTGGAGAAGATATTAATGGTGAACTTTATGTTGGTGGAGTCAGCAGCGGTATTATTTACAGGGTTATAGATACTTCGGCAAGTACAGCTGATTTTTCGGCAGATGGTTTTTCTGTTTATCCAAATCCGGCAACCGATATGGTTTCCATCAGGAAAAACGCAGCAGGCAACTACCCGGTAAATGCAAAAATATATGACCTGAGCGGCAAACTGCTTTCTGAAAAAACATTGCAGGATACCGATGTAAATATTATAGCTACATCACATCTGCCATCGGGTTTATACCTTATGCAGATAACTGACAGTAGGGGCAATAACACTAGCCATAAGCTATCTGTACAATAGCTTCCACATTTGATTATAAAACAAAAACCCGCTTCATTTTCATGAAGCGGGTATTGTAGCCTATAGTGAAATAAATTCCAACTATTGATAAATGATTTAGAAAAACTGATAAACATTTTTTAATCTAAATTACTTCTTCTTCTACTTTATCAGGAAATGCCAATGATGCAATAACAGACAACACCAGTACTCCTCCAACAACCATTAAAGAGTGTATTGATTCAATATGGTATATTGGAGAAATTATCATTTTTACACCTATAAACGCAAGAATAATTGCCAAGCCATACTTAAGCTTACTGAACAAGTGTATAAAATTTGCCAATAAAAACAATTGAATCTATTTTCTACAATTAAAAGCACATGATGATGCCCTTCAGATGTTCGCGGTGTAAACGAAGACACTTGACCGTGTTGATCAATATTAATAAATCGATAATTGGGTGATGC
>JBQGDS010000384.1:0-2290 GCA_052039185.1 Flavobacterium sp. | reverse complement strand
CAGCAACCCGCCCATGATAAGTATGGCGAGCGCACCCAGCGCCAGTAATGGAGAAAGGAAGTTATTAAGCAATAAACCAACATAAAACAATGCGAGGCAAACCCTTATAAACAGTACAAATGTAACCGGCCCGCGGTACTTGCGGTTGCGTTTTATATCATCCATTGCATTTTTGGCAACCCTGCGCAACGCTAATGCCCAAAGGAATGGCAATAATATAATGAACATTATACTTGTTATGAGCAGATGATCCCACTCTGAACTTCCAGTTCCCGGTAAAATGTAACGGCTGGCAAGTATTATGACTGCAAGTATAATTACCGAGTGGATTACAATCTGTATAACGTTAGCTTTTAAAAATACTTTCCAGCTGCTCTCCGAACGGATGCTTTGAGTGCTGTAGCTGTAATTTTCAATTCGTTTAATAATTCCGTTTGGCAATATTTTTTCGATACCTGAATAGATGGATAGCGATGACTTAATCAGGAAAGGCGTAGTGAAAGTTGTTACTGCTGATACCGCTACTACAATAGGGTACAAAAACTTACTGGTAACATTAAGATTCATACCTAATGTAGCAATGATAAATGAAAATTCACCTATTTGTGCAAGGCTCGTTCCTGCCTGAACTGATTGTTTAAGTGGTTGACCGGAAATTATTGCACCTATGGTAGTTGACAATGATTTTCCGAAGATTGTGACAAGAGTAATTATCAGTACCGGCATCCAGTACTCGGCAAGCGTCTGAGGATTTAAAAGCATACCTACCGATACAAAGAATACAGCGCCAAAAAGATCTTTTACAGGCTTTACCAGGTGCTCAATCCATTCCGCTTTTGTAGTTTCGGCAAGTATCGATCCCATAATGAATGCCCCGAGAGCAGGAGAGAAGCCAGCCTGATTAGCCAGTAAAACCATCATGAGGCAAAGTGCCAGGGCTATAATAAGTGTTGTTTCGTCAGTCAGCAGGCTTTTTGTTTTTTTGAGTAGTGTGGGGATAAAAAATATCCCACCAACAAACCAGAGTATAAGGAAGAAAAGAAGTTTAAGTGCTGATATTAAGAGCTCCATGCCTGAGAATTGCTGACTTACCGCAATAGTTGAAAGCAACACCATGAGTAATATCGCTACAATGTCTTCAATAATAAGTGTGCCGAAAACTATGCCTGCAAACTTCTGGCTTTTTACACCGACTTCTTCAAATGCCCGGATAATGATTGTGGTTGAAGATATGGACAATATAGCCCCAAGGAAAATACTGTCCATTTGAGACCATCCCATGAGCTGGCCTGTAAGGTAGCCAAGGCCTATCATACAGGATATCTGGACGAGGGCTGTAATAGATGCAGAGCCTCCAACCCTGAAAAGCTTTTTGAAGCTGAATTCCAGCCCCAGGCTGAAAAGCAGGATGATAACACCTATTTCTGCCCAAACCTCTACGTTATGCTTGTCTTTTACCGATGGAAAAAAGTCAAAATGAGGGCCTGCTAAAAAACCGGCAATAAGATAACCCAATACAAGCGGCTGCTTTATTTTTTTAAAAAGCAAAACCGCTACACCTGCTGTCATCAATATTAATCCAAGATCACCTATAAGCGGGTACAGGTGATGTGATGTGTCAGCGGAAGTAGCAGTTGGGTCAAGCATACGTAATATTTAAGTTTTAAGGTGATATGCCCAGGTAATTACCCGGTGTAATTTGTAATAATTCCTGTTTTACAGTGTCAGACACATTTAGTGTACCGATAAAGTTGTGAATTGCAGTTTTGTCGATCACTGTATTTGTCCTTGTAAGGTCTTTTAAAGCCTCATAAGGGTTAGGGTAGCCTTCGCGGCGTAATATGGTTTGTATGGCCTCTGCAACCACTGCCCAGTTCTTTTCAAGGTCCTCTGCAAACTTATCTTCGTTAAGTAATAGTTTGTTCAGGCCTTTCAATGTAGCTTCAAGCGCAATAAGTGTATGCCCTATTGGGACGCCTATATTACGTAGTACAGTACTGTCAGTAAGATCACGCTGCAGGCGCGAAACAGGCAGCTTTGCAGCCAGGTGTTCAAACAAGGCGTTGGCGATACCAAGGTTGCCCTCAGAGTTTTCAAAATCAATAGGGTTTACTTTGTGCGGCATTGCTGAAGAGCCTATTTCGCCTGCCTTTATTTTCTGCTTGAAATAATCCATAGATACATATGTCCATATATCACGGTCAAGGTCAATAAGTATGGTATTTATACGTTTTAAGGCATCGCAAAAGGCCGCAAAATGATCATAATGTTCAATTTGCGTAGTAGGGAA
>JBQGDS010000383.1:0-4914 GCA_052039185.1 Flavobacterium sp. | reverse complement strand
TAAAAAGCAGGTGGCAGGCTTCGTTAGCACAGTTGGTGTGGTTGTCGCATGGCTTGCCGCACTGGTGGCACTGCGATATGATATCGTCGGTAATGCGCTCGCCCAGTCGGCCGTCAAACACAAAGTTCTTGCCTATAAACTTGCTTTCCAGTCCTTCGGCTTTTACCTGGCGGGTATATTCAATAATGCCGCCTTCCAGCTGGTACACGTTTTTAAAGCCTTTGTGCTTAAAGAAAGCCGAAGCCTTTTCACATCTGATGCCACCGGTGCAGTACATCAGCAGGTTCTTGTCTTCCTTGTGCGGGTCAAGCATGTCTTCAATAATAGGCAGCGACTCGCGGAAGGTGTCAACATCGGGAGTAATAGCGCCTTTAAAATGGCCCACTTCACTTTCGTAATGGTTACGGAAGTCAACCACAATGGTGTTAGGGTCTTCCAGCATCTGGTTAAAATCCTTTGCGCCCAGGTGTATGCCTTTGTTGGTCACGTCAAACGAATCGTCATTAAGGCCGTCGGCTACAACCTTGTTGCGGACTTTTATGGTAAGTTTCAGGAATGAGTAATCGTCCTGCTCCACCGCCACGTTAAGGCGTATATCTTTAAGGAATGGGATGGTGTCAAGGTGATCCTTGAACGTATAGAAATTATCAGCCGGAAGTGAAAGCTGGGCATTGATACCCTCTTTGGCTACGTATATCCTTCCTAAAACCTCCAGTGGGTTCCATGCCAGGAAAAGGCTGTCGCGAAATTGTTGTGGATCGGTAATGTGTGCGTAGGCATAGAAAGACAGCGTAAGGCGCTGCTTGCCGCTCTGGTCTATCAGTTCGGCTCTTTCGTCTGCGCTTAAAGTGTTGAACAGTTGCATGCTATACAATTTTAAGTGAGATATTCAGTATGTCGTCCGGCTCCTATTGGCGGAACCGGGTGTAAAGGTAGGAAGATTTTAATACAGAATAATTAATTGTAAAATTTATCTTCAATAATATATATCAATTCACACACTTCATTGACATATTTTGTTCCGCCATTATACTGCTGAACAATTCGGTATTTGGCTTCATGTTCATAAATTTCTTCACCTCTTTTAGCCATCTCATCACAATAAGATCTATAACTGTCTAAAACTTTCTCACTTCCCTTTTTTACGCTTTCAAAATCTGTAATAATCTTTTTAGTTTTAACCTGCATAACACCTAGAGTATGAGGTTTTCTAGTAATACGTTGCTTTAAATTTTCAAAAACTCTAATAATTTTTGGTCTATTGAAATCTTCGTAAATTAATATTCCATATATGACAGGTTCTAAAAAATTAGTTTTAGTAGTTTTTTTTCTGATAATTTCTCCATATATTCTTTTGAAATAACTATATCTTTTACTTAAATATTTTTCTTTACGTTTAATGGTGTCTTCCGAAGAGAATCTAAAATTATTAGCAAGTTGAAATATGAAAACTAATATTATAATCCATAATTCATTGGCTATACTTGTAAAGTCTGGAAGAATATTAGTTTTGATCTTTATTATTTTCTCATATAGTATATAGGAAATTGATAATATTGAGAGCCAATAAAGGATTTGACGTTTCCAATTAATTAGCATGCCTCTATTTGTCAGTAAATTGAACGTAAGCCTAAACATTATATAATATAAGTTTACTAAGAAAATATTTTTTACATATTTGTCTAAATCAAAATAATATAAAATTGATGAACATATTACTAGATATACGATAGGTGTCAATACACGTATCATGTAATTAAGAGCTGGGGCTTCTTCTGTTTTTAAAAACATAGAAATTTCCATATAGCCGATTGAATATGAATGTTTACCAATCCAGTTAATTATAAAAAACAGAAGAATTCCTAAAGAAAATTGTATAATAATTATATCCATATTTCAATTATATTTAATCTAAACGTACAATTTTTTTTTTCACAAAAAACAATTTTTTAATTAAGAAAATATTCTTATATTTGTCTCATCAAAACAAAATGGTATTTTTACTCAAAATAAAATATAATGAGCGCAGATAAAGAAGCAAAATTAAAAGCGTTACAGCTTACACTTGATAAATTAGATAAAGCCTACGGTAAAGGTACCGTAATGAAAATGGGCGACCAGGCGGTGGAAGAGGTTGAGGCCATACCATCAGGTTCGCTTGGGGTTGACCTTGCCCTTGGCGTAAACGGTTACCCGCGTGGCAGGATAATAGAAATATACGGCCCGGAATCATCAGGTAAAACAACCCTTACGCTGCACGCTATTGCCGAAGCGCAAAAGGCCGGCGGTATTGCTGCCTTTATTGATGCTGAGCACGCTTTTGACCGCAGCTATGCCGAAAAGCTGGGTGTGGATATTGAAAACCTTATCATATCTCAGCCGGATAACGGTGAGCAGGCGCTTGAAATTGCCGAGAACCTTATCCGCTCGGGTGCTATTGATATTGTGGTGATCGACTCGGTTGCTGCGCTTACGCCTAAAAGCGAGATTGAAGGCGAAATGGGTGATTCTAAAATGGGTCTTCATGCCCGATTGATGAGCCAGGCACTAAGAAAATTAACTGCTACTATAAGCAAGACCAACTGTACGGTGTTTTTCATTAACCAGCTGCGTGAAAAAATAGGTGTAATGTTCGGTAACCCGGAAACTACTACAGGTGGTAACGCACTTAAATTTTATGCTTCGGTACGTTTGGATATCCGTAAGTCATCGCAAATTAAGGACGGCGATAATGTAATAGGTAACCGCACCAAAGTAAAAATTGTAAAGAACAAGGTAGCGCCACCGTTTAAAACCGCTGAGTTTGACATTATGTATGGTGAAGGCGTTTCTAAAACCGGGGAGATACTTGACCTTGCGGTAGAGTTTGAGATCATTAAGAAGTCGGGTTCATGGTTCAGCTACAGTGATACCAAGCTTGGCCAGGGCCGTGATGCTGTAAAAGCCCTTATAAAAGACAATCCGGAACTTGCCGAAGAGCTGGAACTGAAAATAAAAGATGCCATTAAAGAAAGTATGGCATAACAAAAAAGAGCCGCAACACTGTTGCGGCTCTTTTTTTATAACTTAGGATATTACATCAGCGAGAATATTTTCCACAGGAGCAGCAGTGCGCAAACCATGCCCAATAGTGAGGCGACAACTTTCAGCGCGCGTATTGTTGCAGCATTCAGGACTCCAAATCCTGAGAATGTAAGCAGTAACAATGATATTACGGTAAGCAGCCTTGCATTTTGCAATGGCGTAGGATAATAGGACAGGTAGCTTTGTCGGGCTTCTTCAAAATTTGCGGTATTGTCGGTCACTACAAACCAGCCGATAAGGTCAATCAGTACAATGACAAGAAACAGTATACCTATACCAAATAATACAGAAGATCTTTTCATAATATCATATATT
Organism: Flavobacterium sp.; assembly: GCA_052039185.1. GTDB lineage: Bacteria > Bacteroidota > Bacteroidia > Flavobacteriales > Flavobacteriaceae > Flavobacterium. Next base: position 1,515 of record JBQGDS010000383.1, on the reverse strand, counting down.
AAAAACGGCTCCTAAAGAGCCGTTATATCTAAGTAATAAAGTTAACTAATTATTTCCCCATTTCCAACTCCGTCTTTATCAGGGTTTACAAATACCAGCTTGCCTTCAGCGTTTTGGGTCATTAATATCATGCCCTGGCTCTCCACACCACGCAGTGCACGCGGGGCAAGGTTAACCAGTACAGTTACCCGCTTACCAACCACTTCCTCCGCACTGAAATGCTCTGCAATACCCGATACTATTGTGCGTACATCAATACCGGTATCTACTTTCAGTACGAGCAGTTTGTTTGCTTTTGGCATTTTCTCGGCTTCCAAAATTGTTCCGGTACGGATATCCATCTTCGCAAAATCCTCATACTGTATCAGGTCTTTCTGAGGTTCCGTTTTTTTATTTTCCGCAGCGTTAGCTGTTTTGGTCGCTTCCAGTTTTTCCACTTGTTTTTGTATGGTTTCGTCTTCTATTTTGGCAAACAGCAACTGCGCTTCACCAATGGTATGGCCTGCCGGCAGCAGGTTAGCTTTCAGCTTCACATCGCTCCAGTTGGTATTGTGCGCACGTCTTGCATCGTTCATGCTCAGCGTTTCATCTACAATACCCATTGTCATTACAGGTTCCGGCCTTTCGTCCAGCTTTAGTATATCCTTCAGTTTTGCAGCAGTAAACGGCAGGAACGGTTCACTAAGTATTGATAGTGCTGCTGCAATTTGTAATGCAACATACATCTGTGTCTGCACACGCTCAGGATTTTCCTTTATTACCTTCCACGGCTCCTCATCTGCAAGGTATTTATTACCCAAGCGCGCAAGGTTCATCAGTTCGCCCAATGCCTCACGGAAACGGTAACGCTCCACACTGCTGGCTATTACCGCAGGATAAGCACGCATTTCGGTAAGCGTAGCCTCATCTACATCTGTAAACTCATTAGGTGCAGGAACTTCACCATTGTAGTATTTGTTGGTTAACACTACCACGCGGTTTATGAAGTTACCGAATATGGCAACCAGCTCGTTATTATTACGTGCCTGAAAATCTTTCCAGGTAAAGTCATTGTCTTTCGTTTCAGGAGCATTAGCAGTAAGTGCATAACGCAGAACATCCTGCTGTCCCGGGAAATCTTCCAGGTACTCATGCAGCCACACCGCCCAGTTCTTGCTTGTTGAAAGCTTGTTGCCTTCCAGATTAAGGAATTCGTTGGCAGGCACGTTATCAGGCAATATATAGCTTCCTTCGGCTTTTAGCATTGCCGGAAATATCACACAGTGGAAAACAATATTATCCTTCCCGATGAAATGCACCAGTTTGGTATCGTTACTTTTCCAGTACGGCTCCCAGTCCTTGCCTTCACGCTCTGCCCATTCTTTGGTAGATGATATATAACCAATAGGCGCATCAAACCATACATAAAGCACTTTGCCTTCAGCTCCTTCTACAGGCACTGGGATACCCCAGTCAAGGTCGCGGGTTACGGCACGTGGCTTTAGTCCGTCTTCCAGCCATGATTTTACCTGTCCG
>JBQGDS010000382.1:0-4416 GCA_052039185.1 Flavobacterium sp. | reverse complement strand
AGCGCTACGTGACCCTAATATAGGGCTTAACTTTGCCCATCAGCTTCACGAAAAGATACACTGGCCCAAACAGTATGAAAGGGCACAGCCGGAAGACTGAAAGTAAGTAATGATAAAGACTTCCTTGGAAGGAAGATAATGTAATATGAAAAAAATTAAAACAGCTTTACTTTCTTACGGCATGTCGGGCAAGGTTTTTCATGCACCGTTTCTTGACCTGCATCCCGGTTTTGATCTTACAGGCGCCTGGGAAAGAAGCAGGAAAAAGATACAGGCTGATTATCCTGATGTAAAAAGCTATGATTCTCTTGAAGAATTATTGGCGGATGATACAGAACTGGTAGTGGTAAACACCCCCGTAGAAACACATTACGATTACGCAAAGCAGGTTTTACTTGCAGGCAAACATGTATTGGTTGAAAAGGCTTTTACCACAAATGCTGCTGAGGCTGAAGAATTAAAAGCCATAGCTGATGAAAAAGGCCTGAAGCTTTGCGTATACCAAAATCGGCGTTGGGATAGTGACTTCAGAACGGTAAAATCTGTAATCGACCAACAGCTTTTAGGCGAAATAGTAGAAGCTGAATTCCGATTTGACCGTTATAACCCTAATCTCAGCCCAAAGGCACACAAGGAGAACAACAATCCCGGGGCGGGTGTGCTGAAAGACCTGGGCCCTCACCTTATTGACCAGGCATTATACCTTTTTGGGTTTCCGAAAGCTGTATTTGCCGACCTGCGTATTATTCGCGAACATTCCCAGGTAGATGATGGAATGGATATATTACTGTATTATCCGGAAATGCGGGTCAGGCTTCGCGCCGGCTTTTTTTATCGTGAAGCAGTACCCTCTTATGCCTTGCATGGCCGAAAAGGCTCATTTCTTAAAATCAGGGGCGATGTGCAGGAAGATGAACTTAAGTCAGGTAAAAATCCGGGAGCCGCTGACTGGGGCACTGAACCGGAAGTGCTGGCAGGCATACTTCATACTGAGAAAGACGGTAAAATAATTAAAGGCATTGTACCAACACTGCAAGGTAATTACTACGAAATTTTTGAAGGACTATACATAGCCATAACCGAAAACAGGGGAGTTCCCGTACCCGCACAGGACGGTATTAATACAATGAGAATAATTGATGCCGCAATTGAAAGCAGCACATACAAACGAATAATAGAATTAGCATAACAACTATGGAAAAGAGACAACTGGGCAATACTGATTTATATGTTTACCCTATAACATTCGGGGGAAATGTATTCGGGTGGACGATTGATGAAAAAAAATCATTTGAGATACTGGATGCCTTTACAGGCGCAGGCTTTAATTTCATTGATACTGCCGATGTTTATTCACGTTGGGCACAAGGCAATACCGGAGGTGAATCGGAAACTATTATCGGCAACTGGCTAAATAAAAACAAGAACCGTGATAAGGTTATTATTGCCACCAAAGTGGGTAGTGATATGGGTAATGGCAAAAAAGGCCTGAAAAAGAACTATATTCTACAGGCTGCTGAAGATTCACTTAAGCGGCTGAAAACCGATTATATCGACTTGTATCAAACACATTTTGATGATGAGTCCACACCAATAGAAGAAACCCTTGAAGCCTACCAGCAGCTGATAAAAGAAGGCAAGGTTCGCCATATAGGCGCATCAAACCTTTCGGCGGAAAGGCTGAAGGACTCACTACATATAGCCCAGGAAAACGGCCTGCCTTTGTATGAAACCTTCCAGCCGCATTATAACCTGTACGAGCGTGAAGCTTTTGAAAACGGACTCGAGCCACTATGCCTTGGTAACAGCCTCGGGGTGCTGAATTATTACTCGCTTGCCAGCGGCTTTCTTACCGGTAAATACCGCAGTAGGGAAGATCTTGGTAAAAGCCAGCGTGGTGGTGGAGTAGAAAAATACCTTGACGACCGTGGGTTTAAAATTCTGGCAGCGCTTGATGAAGTTGCCAAAAACCTCAACACTACACAGGCAACAGTAGCTTTGGCTTGGCTCATTCACAGGCCATCGGTTACGGCGCCAATAGTCAGCGCAACAAGCCTTAACCAGCTTGAAAGCATTATTGCTGCGCCTGAACTTGATATTACCGCCCACGAAATTGAACTGCTTACACAGGAAAGCGCCTGGTAAAACATATGAAAGTATTTGCAACCCGTATAATGCCACAAAACGGCCTGGAATTGCTGGAACAGGAAGGAATCACTGTTACACAATGGAAGGAAAAGCGGGAACTGACCCAAAAAGAACTTATAGCGCAGTGTAAAGATGCCGACGCTGTTATTATTGCCGGGCGGACAGATGTAACTGCTGAATTTCTGGAGGCATGCAGCCACTTAAAGGTTGTGTCATTATATTCAGTTGGGTATGACCATGTAGCTATAAAGACTGCTACAAGATTAGGCATACCCGTAGGCCACACACCAGATGTGCTCAGCAAAGCCACAGCCGATACTGCTTTCCTGCTTATGCAGGCCACTGCACGCAAAGCGTTTTATCACCACAGGCGAATAACGGAGGGCAACTGGAATTTCTTTGAGCCTTTAGGCCATTTAGGTACTGACATTCACAGCAAAACCCTGGGTATTTTCGGGTTGGGCAATATAGGGTATGAAATGGCAAGAATGTGCCGCCACGCTTTTAACATGAAGGTAATTTACCATAACCGCGGGCACAACGAAAAAGCTGAAAAAGAGTTGGGTGCTGAAAGGGTTTCTTTTGACGAACTCCTGCAGCAAAGCGATGTGCTTTCTGTGCATGCCAACTTAACATCCGAAACAAAAGGCATGTTCAACACTCAGGCTTTCTCCAAAATGAAGCCCAATTCAATTTTTATAAATACGGCACGTGGACAGGTACATAATGAAGAAGACCTGAAGTATGCACTTGAAAATAAAATGATATGGGGCGCAGGACTGGATGTTACCAACCCTGAGCCGATGGACAAAAACAATCCGCTTCTTTATATGGAAAATGTTTGCGTACTACCGCATATCGGTTCGGCAGTTAAGGAAACCCGTGACGCTATGATGCTGCTTGCAACGCAAAATGTAATTGCCGGCCTGAAAGGAGAAAAACTTCCTAAATGTGTAAACCCTGAAGTTTATGGATCATAGTTCACGATAAAATGGAAACATCATACCGTAAAACGTATAGCAATGCAAAAGCCTCCTACCTTAACCGTATACGCTGGGCAGTAACGCTTTTTTATTTTGCCATGGGGCTTACGTTTTCTACCTGGGCCAGCCGGATATCTGACATACAGCTTGACCTCGGCCTTACTAAAGGCGACTTGGGTACAGTCCTGTTCGCTATTCCGGTGGGGCAACTGTTTATCATGCCGTTTTCGGGAAAGTTAGCTGCTAAATACGGCAGCCACCGCACATTAGTGTTTGGGCTTAGTTTTTACATCCTAAGTTTAGCGAGCCTGGGACTGGCTACCGAACGCTGGCATCTTATGCTGGGGCTGGCTTTTTTTGGGATATTCAGTAACCTTACCAATATATCAGTCAATACGCAGGGTATATATGCCGAAACGCTTTTCCGCAGGGCTATTATGTCGTCCTTTCACGGGGCCTGGAGCACAGCAGGATTCACGGGTGCATTTATCGGTATTGGGATGATAGCACTAAACCTTTCTCCCTTTACTCATTTTGTAATTGTGGGCACTTTTCTGTTATTGATCATCGCGCTTAATTATAAATACCTCGTAAAAGCAAAAACACCGCAGGCTAAAGAAAGGAAACGGAAAGTTTTTTCCAAACCCGATACTGTATTGATTTGGCTGGGGATAATGGCATTTTGCTGCATGATGAGCGAAGGCATTATGTTCGACTGGAGCGTTATTTATTTTGAAGATGTTATAAACATATCAGGCTCTATGAAGGTGCTGGGGTATTCATGCTTTATGGTAACCATGGCTGCCGGACGTTTTATAGGTGATAGGGTAATTCACACTATAGGCCGTAAACGTGTGCTGCAAATCAGCGGACTATTGATTTCAATTGGTATGTATGGTGCGGTTGCATTGCCTTACACCATTACGGCAGCGCTATTATTTATGCTGATAGGATTTGGAGTAAGTACTGTAGTACCCATAATTTTCAGCATAGCAGGCAGACGCCCCGGTATAGCGCCCAGTATAGCATTGCAAACGGTATCCAGCGTTAGCTTTCTCGGATTTATGATTGGCCCACCCATAATTGGCCACATCGCCGAACTGACAAGCCTCAGAACGTCTTTCGCTATAATCGGTATGTTTGGTATTGGTATCGCTTTTCTGGCTACAAGGATAAAAGCTATCAGTGAGGGTTGATTTGCAAATAATTACTATTCATAATAAAAAATCCCCTGCTATTGCAGAGGACTTTTGTTTATTAAATTTCGTTTAGCATTTTGGAAAGC
>JBQGDS010000381.1:0-5229 GCA_052039185.1 Flavobacterium sp. | reverse complement strand
CTCAGCATTCTTGTAAACGGCAGTGTTACCGTATGTTCCGGTGTGTTTCCACCATCTATCGACCATGCGTTGTATTCCTGCCCACGGCCGCCTTCCCAGGTCATAAGGTTAGGATAAGTACGTGTAAGGCCTGTCCCTTTTACAGGCTCATGATTATCAATCATTATATGGTATTTTGCAGCAGTTTCCACCACCTTACGGTAGTGGCGAACTGCATACTGGCCATCATGCCATTCTTTTTTGTCAAGGTATTTATTTACATAACCGGTTTTTACACTGTTTACGCCCAGCCTTTGGTACAATTTAAAAGCATCGTCAAGCTGGCTTTCGTAATGCTTTGATGCTCCAGCCGTTTCATGATGGCCTATAAGGCGTACATTTTTAGATTTGGCATAAGCAGTAATTGCCTCTATATCAAAATCAGGATAGGCTTTAGTAAAGCTGAATGCCCTTCCGTCAGCAGTCCAGTCGCCATCCCAGCCTATGTTCCATCCTTCTACAAGCACGCCATCAAGGCCATGTTTTGCGGCAAAATCAATATAAGCCTTTGTATTGGCAGTTGTAGCGCCATGTATAGGCCCCTGCCCCCATGTATACTTGTCAAGGTGCATACCCCACCATATACCTATGTATTTTGATGGTTCAATCCACGACGTATCTTCAATTTTGCTTGGCTCATTTAAGTTAAGCATAAGGGTTGATGTTACCAGGTCGCCCGGGTTTTGTCCTACTATTATAGTTCTCCATGGCGTGCTGAATGGTGCTTCTGCATATACTTTTACACCGTCTGCCCACGGCACAAGGTCGCTCTTGTAAGTGTTATTGCCTGTGTTAAGCAATGTCATTGAAGCAAAATCAGTAAGGTTAGCCTCATGCACTGCAAGGTATAACCCTGTTTTGGTTTCAAATGTTGCCGGAGTATTTATCGTGTCTGTTTTACTTAAAGGCGTTTTGCGGTAGTAGCTTTCGTAGTAGCTGTTTTCACGGTGTACAGGCATCCACCACACATCATGGTCGGCATTAAAACGGAACTGCGTTACCTCGTTAGCAATTTTTACCTTTTTAAGATTGGGCTGTGCAGGGAATGTATACCTGAACCCAACACCATCATTAAATACCCTGAAAACAAGGTCAACCAGGCGCTGTTCTCCTGTTTTTTCCTGAAGATGGATTACAAGCTCGTTGTGGTTGTCCCTTATTTTGCGGAATTCGCCCCATGGCTGTTCCCAAACCTCATCGGCTTTATGGTTCTCAGTACGAAGTACCTTAAAACCTTCGGTCATTTTTTTTATGTCATGAAACTCAAAGCCCATAAGCGATGGCTCAATTACTTTTTTACCGCCCGATATAAATTTATACTGTGGCTCGCCTTTTTGTGTCAGGCTGAATTCCAGTTTGTTCTTTTTGTCAGGAGATGTTACAGTGTATGCTTTTTGGGCACTTGCCGACAGCGCACCAAAAAGAGCGACTGCTGTGATAAAATGCCTTGAAAAAAATTTCTTCATTATAATTTAATTGGTATTTATTTAATCCTGGAATTCGTTTAGTATCTGTATTGCTTTTTCTGTTTTCATTGATACAAAATAACCGAACGCCCTGTTAAGTTTTGCCTGTACCGCTGCATTACCAGCATTGGCTTTCCTTAGCTTGTGGAACTTGCCTATCTGTGTAAAAGTATTGGCTGCTGTGTTCTGCACGCCTGCAAAGGTTTTTATCTTTTCTACATAAGTATAGCCAAATTCCTGTGTAGGCTCTATCATTGTGCCTTCGCCAAAATCATTCCAAGTTATAAGCTGCAGCTGGCCAACATTAGCTGCGGTAGCCATAGCAAGGGTTTCATCAAGCGTTGCCCCATTGTTGTGCGGAATTTCCCAGCCTATGCCATCGCCTCCGCCACCCTGAACGTAAAAGTCCTTAAAGCCCGGATAGGCGCTTCCAATTGCAAACTGCAATGCGGGCATCCTGTTTTGGTAAAAGTTGCTAAGGTGGGTATTGTCCTGGTATACCCAGGCATATTCACCCATGGCGTTATTGCCTGCCTCGTGCGATTCATTCCATAACGTAAGGAATGCAGGCTTGGGATTAAGCCCACTGAAAACATTCGTCCATTCTTCAGGCGTAGTAAGTGTGATAGGCCCGAAGTTAAGTAGCAACGGCTTGCCATCAACCTTTATGTAGTTCGGCTGGCTGAAAAAAGTGCTTTGCATATACGCCATGTCAGCTTTTGCAGCACTTACGGTTGTAGGTGCAAGGCCAGCCCCTACTATATTGCCTAAAAAGCGGTCTTCATACACTATGGCATATTCCAGGCCTACGTCGTCCAGCAAAGCTACAAGCTGCTCAGTATTTTCCTTAATCATGCGGTAATCATTAAGGTTGTAGGTACCATACCAGTCAATAAGTATACCGTCTATCCCGGCATACTTCATGAGCAGCAGGTGGTTCTCTATAACGTCCCTGTCACCACTATGGTACGGCCCAATAAGCGGATAATAATGTGCCGCTATTTCCCTTTTACCGTTAGCATCTACATTATCAGGGTTTTTGTTAGCCATTGTCCAGTGATAGCCCCACTGGTTATTACCACTGCTTTCCTTAGATTCAAACCAGGGCATGTAGTGCATGTATATTTTGGTACTGTTTGTTTTTTGCACAGCAACAGGCGCCGGCATTCCCTGTGCAGGAAGGCGGGCATCTTTTTCGTCATTGCTGCAGCTTATCATTACCAGCACACCAAGCAAACCGGCAACTAAAAGCGAAAAGTATCTGTTCATTTTTTATATATTTTGTAGTCAGCAAAAATTAAGAAGGCCGGCACAATGTAACTAACCCAGAACATTGTAGCCGGCCTGACTAACTTAATTAGTATAGAATGGATTTTGTGAAAGGTTAGGATTGGTTAACAGCACAGTGGCCGGTATAGGGTAAATTGCCTTGTATGGGGCAGATACTCCTTTTTCCCACCATGACTGGAAGTACGTACCAAACCTTATATTATCTGTCCTCCTGCGACCTTCAAAACAAAACTCACGAAGCAGCTCCTTATCCAGGAAAGCAAGGTCAATTGTTGCAGGAAGTTCAGCGTTGGCACGATCAGTTATCTGTTGTACAAAAGGCACTGCCTGACCCGGCTGCCCAAGGCGCACATAGCATTCAGCCTGCATCATGAGTATCTCAGCATAACGGATAACCACCCAGTCATGGTCGCGCTCCCATTTTTCACCTGCTTTTACTTCGTATTTGCTTAGCCTTACACCTTCATTTTCTTCAGCATTTGTAAAGTTTCCTATTGTTTCGGTATAATCCAGCTGAGAGCCGTTATCCATCATGATTACAGATCCTGTAGCCATATTTATCTGCTGCCCTTCAAGCATTGAGCGTTTCCTTACATCAGTATCTGCAAATGCTGAGTAAACTCCCGGCTGCGCACAAATACCATTACCACACCAAGGATAATCACCTGTAGGCGATACTGCAAGGTTTTGCTTGTAATGGAATGTCATAGAGGCAAGGTAGTTACCTACTGTACCCGCACCTGAATCATACGGTATAGCCAATATAATTTCGGGAGAGGTATGGTTTTGCGTTGAGAAATTGGCAAAATAGTCAGGATTAAGTGTATAGCCTGAAATATTCTGGCACATATCAATACAATCCTGCCACCTTGAAACTCCAATATATGCTTCAGAGTTTAAGTAAAGCCTTGCAAGAAGCGAGTAGGCTACATTTTGCGTAAACTTAGAATACAGTACTCCCGTACGAAGGTTTGGCAGCGCGTTTTGCAGTTCATCTTCCACAAAGTTATATACCTCAAGCCTTGTAGAGTTGGCAGGCAATGACGTGTCTTCAAAATTGGTTACAATCGGCACATTGCCAAACATATCCAGTAGCTGCAGGTAGTAATATGCCCTTATCGCTTTCAGCTCGGCATATATAGGCCTCCTTGCATCTTCGGTAAGCCCTGATTTGTCAATCTGGTAAATAATAGAGTTTATCTTTGCTATACCAGCATAGCAGTAACGCCATGCCGATAGCAGCATCCTGTTGTCTGATTTCCATTCATGCCTTTGTGCATCCTGGTACTGCCCGCCATCGTACCAGTTGGTACCACGGGTAGGTATCGTAGCTTCGTCAGACGAGACTTCGTTAAGGAAAAACACATATTCACAGGTAGGGTATGAATTGGAAATGGCATCTCCAAATCCCCTCAGTGATGAATATGCCCCACCTACAAGCGCCTGTATCTCGGCAGGTGTTGTACCAAACTCATCATCCTTTACCCTGTCGTACAATTCCTCATCAAGATTGGTACACGAAAAGGCAAATAACGTGGTTAATAATATTGCGGTTAATCTGATTTTCATCTTAATCAATTTTTATGTTATCAAATTCGCTTACAGCGTAAAGTTAAGCCCCAGTGAATACGTTCTTGGCCTTGGGTAGTTGTTAAACCTGTCAATACCCGGTGCACTAAGGCCTGTAAGGTCAATTTCAGGATCTACACCATTGTAGTTGGTAAATACTGCTACGTTTTCACCAAGCAGGTATACCCTTAGCTTAGAAGTAGTATTTTTGAATGGTATAGTATAACCTAATGAAATGGTTTGCAGCCTGAAGAACGATGCATTCTCTATCCAGTAGCTTGAATATGTAGGTGCTGATCCTATTTCGCTTCCGCGGAAACCATCCGGAATATTATAAGCCGGCATCCTGTTAGGGTCATACAGCATCATATCGGTAGCGTTTAGCACATCCTGGCCAAAGCTTCCGTAACCGGTAATGCCAAGGTCAAAATTCTTGTAGGTAAAGTTCATGCCTACACCCAGTGTGAAATCAGGCTGTACATTTCCTATTTCTTTTTTCTCCTCGCTAAGTACAAACTTCCCGTCTTCATCAAATCCAAGGAATTCCTGCCCCCAGAAAGTACCTACCGCATAACCTTCGCTGATAATTTGCGAGAACTGGTTTGACATACCTGCCAGGCCGTGCAGCGAACCGCTGTAAATTACGTCTGTCTGGTACAGCTGGTTTGATAGTTTTTCTATCTTCTGCTTGTTTTTAGCAAACGTTACATTGGCATCCCATGTAAAGTTATCATTCCTTACCACTTCAGCATTAACCGTTATCTCAATACCCTTGTTAGAAAGCTCACCCACGTTAGCGAGCATAGTACCCACAAGGTAAGGTGGCTGTGGCACCTGGTAGGTATACAGCAGGTCTTTTGTAGTT
>JBQGDS010000380.1:0-2668 GCA_052039185.1 Flavobacterium sp. | reverse complement strand
TTTGTGTGTATGTTAATACTTTCTATAACATTTCAGCTAAAAATCTAAGTTAATTAGCTTACAGTAAAAGCTTTGCCTGCCGAACTTTGTAATGTAACCAAAAAATTATAGAATTATGGCACAATCAGGAAAACAAACCCCGGCACCAAAAGCATCAAGCGAAAGGAAATCTCCTGCTTCTGAACAGGCAAAAAAAGGATCTGATAAATCAGATAAAAAAGAGACGTATCCTAAACCTTCTCAACGCAATTAAGCACATTCAAATAACATCCAAACATTTACATTATGCAAAACAACAGCAACGACCGCAATAACGAAAGGTCACACGAAGAAAAACACAGCCAGGGCTGGAATGAAGAGCGCAATATGTCAAACCGCAATAACAATAGCGGGGATGGCCGTGAAGATTCACAAAGGCAGAGTATGGGTAGCCGCGGCAGCGGAATGAACGATACCCCAATGAATGACGACCTGCCATACAGCAGGGGATCAATGGATGCGCGAAGCGATAATGATGATTTTAATGATTCAGGCTTTGATGATGAATCACGCGAAGCTACATCCAGGACTTTCAACGACGATGAAGATACCTGGGAACAGGAGCAGCGCATGCAGGGTTTAGGACCAAACTCTGACTCTTACAGCAACCAGGGAACAAGAAACAACAACTGGGATGCTAATGACCAGACACAGCGCACATCTGGCATACATGATGATGAGCAGCGCGACATGTCATCGCACGGAAGATACAGTGATGATGAGCAAAACCGTTACGGACAGGAAAATGACCGCCGTAGTCGTGAAGAGCTTGAAGAGTAATTTTTATTTTTCAGGATCAGAGGTACGAATTTTAATATAGTTCCGAACCTGATCCAAATATAAAAGCGGAATAGTTTCTATACTATTCCGCTTTTTGATTTTATACCCTTCGGTTATCTGCCCGCCAGTTTTTTATACTCTTCTTAATGGCATCAGGCGTAAGATTTTCTCTTATTGCCCTGTTGGTTAACGCTTCAAGTTCTTCATCAGGAGCAAAACGAAGTGCAAACAACTGGCCATCGGTCAGGCTTATTTCCAGTGGCTCAAGCCGTTTACCCGTTATTGTAAAGTATCGATAACGCAGTTCCAGAAGTACCAGCCTGTTTTGAAGTGTGAGTGCATAATGCTGCCGCAGCATAAATGCTACCCAAATAATGACGGCCGATAGCAATGTTATAAATATCCATAACATGCGGTTGGATGCATCCGAAAAAATATGCCAGGCACCAATGCCTAAAACTATCAGCATAAGCGGATAGAACACAAAATGGTGTGGCGGATAAAACCGTATATGATTATTATAATTTTGCTGTGCCACTATTTCAATTCATTTATAAATGCTACAATCGTTTTAGCTATTTCTTCCTGCTTGCCCTGGCTGGTAAGGTAAGACCTGTCGGTTTCGTTTGACAGGAAGCCCAATTCAAATGAAATGGCCGGAGCGTTACTTTTTTTCAGAATAAAAAACGACCCTTCCTTAATACCACGCGACCTGTAGCCGGCTTCGTCAACAAACTTTCTTTCCAGCTTTACAGCATGATAACCGCCTTGTTCATTAGTAAAAAACTCCATACCTCCTGCCCTATGTGTTTTTTCATAATTTAGGTGTAGTGACAAAACAAGGTCTGGCTTGAGGGAATTTATTGCTTTTACCCTTTCGTCTAAAGAAACAAACTTATCTTCTGTCCTTGTAAGGTGTATAACCACTTCTTCATTAGTATTTAGCTGCTGTACCTTCCGGGAAATTTCCGCAACAATATCTTTCTCAGTATAATCTCCATATTTTGCACCAAAGTCGTTCCCGCCATGGCCGGCATCAATTACTATTGTTAAAGGATTACTTTTTTTGCCGGGTATGGCAAATGCAAAACATGCGAGTATAGCACATGCTGCAAAAAATCTGAAGTAATTTTTCATGTTGGCTGAATTTAAGTTTATGTAGTTGTAACTCAAATATAGCCAAAAAAATTGTAAGTAAAGTTTTATTTATGTTATACGCTTACCTTCGGCGCTGGCCTGTAACAGCTTTTCAAAACGTGACTGCCGTGTTTTTTCCTGCTTGGCAGTCATAACATGGTGCAGCATTACCTTCTGGTAGGATGGCGCCTGTGTTGTGAAAAATTCCCACGCCTTGCTGTTGGCTTTAAAAGCTTGTTCAAATTCCGGCGATAATTTTGCTACTTCTTTGTGCTCGTGGGAATATATTTTTGACTTTGCCTCTTTCCTTTTTTCAAACGCTTCCATGCCCGCCGGTTTTACCAAACCCTGAGCCTGTAACTCCTCCATTTTTTTAATATTTACGGCGCTCCATATACTGTCAGCCCTGCGGGGCGTAAAACGTATGGTATAGCTTTCTTCTCCCAACGACCTGCGCACACCGTCTATCCAGCCAAAACACAGCGCCTCGTCTACCGACTCCGGCCAGCTAATGCTTTGCTTACCGCTTCCTGTCTTGTAAAAGCCAACAATAAGCTCACTTTCTTTCCCGTGATTTTTATCAAGCCAGGTACGAAAATCGGCAGGTGTTTTAAAGAAAGTAGGTTTTGAGCCCATGATATAATTATTCGTTCAGCAACTCCTGATACTTTTCTACAAACTGTCCTACATGGTAACCGTCCATTAGCCCATG
>JBQGDS010000379.1:0-2246 GCA_052039185.1 Flavobacterium sp. | reverse complement strand
CGGATTCATTATCAAAGCACTCGGCGGTATTGGAATTAATCGTTCTCAACGTTCAGATATGGTAGGTTTTGCGGCGAAACAATTAAATAAAAATCAGCATTTATATATGCTCAACACGCCCGAAGGTTCTCGCTCTTACGCCGAAAAATGGAAAACCGGATTTTATTACATAGCCGTTAAGGCAAATGTGCCTGTTGTGGCAATTGCCTTTGATTACGGAAAGAAAGAGGTAAAAATTGCCCCGCCGTTTTACGTGACAGGAAATAAGGAAGCTGATTTTGAAATACTAGAACAGAATTACAAAGGTGTAACAGGCTTTAGGCCAGAATACAGCTTTAAAAATGATTAGCAAGACTTTAACGCTTTGTTAGGAATGATTAACAAATACCCTATGTAACTTTACAATAAGAAAAGAAGTTAGAAATACAGCCAATAAAATTGATTGTAAGTTTATAAAGACATTATTGCGGTAGTTATCGCAAAATTTGAAAAATTTGTGTTTGTTTTATTGGTTAATGAGACCCCGGGAAGTATACTATTATACGTCACGGGGTTTTTTGATTTACATCTCTTTCGTAAGGTTACCATAAGTTAATTGGCAATCTTATAACTAAGTGTTAGCAGAATTTTAAGTTTATGTAAAGTTTATTTGTGATGAACTTTAAAATCAACTAACACATGAAAAAGAGAATCATCTATCTGAGCCTTTTGGTAGCTTCAGGTTTTTTTGCAACATCGTGCAGCGATGACGACAGCGAATCAGGAAATAATAACGAGGGGCAAACTGCACAGCTTTTCACCTCAAGCGGCACTTCAGGATCTATTTCGGTAACCGACCTTAATGCTTCTACAGTTACTGTAAACAGCTTTGCAACAGGTACAGCCGATGCTGACGGTATTTATTATGATGCCGCAACCGACCAGATTATCCAGGCTTCAAGAACCAATAACAGGCTGGATGTGTACAATAATATTATGTCGGCAATTACTAATGGAAGCACTGCGCTTAATGTAGCAGGAAGCAGCGCTGCGGGTGATTTTATCAATCCTAGGGAAATTGCTGTGTCAGGTAACAACGTATTTGTAGCCCAGGAAGAAAACGTTTTAAACGGGCTTAATAACAGGATATATGTATATTCAAAAAGCGGTAATTCATTTACACTTCAAAGAACATATAATGTAAATATAAGGCTGTGGGGTATACATGCTGATGGCGATGATCTTTATGCTGTAGTTGACAATACAGGTGATATCGTGAAGTTTGATAATATCCTTTCAAACTCAAACGGAACAATCACACCAACTAAAAGGGTAAGTATTGAAGGCCTTGTGCGTACACACGGTATTACACACTCAGCATATGATAATGTAATGGTACTGACTGATATAGGTAGTGCAACATCAGATAGCGATGGTGGCCTTATTGTTATAAACAACTTTGAAAGCGTATTTGAAAATACACCAAATAACGGTACAATTGCATTAAGCAACCAAAAAAGGATTTACGGCCCGAACTCTACATTGGGTAACCCTGTAGATGTGGCTTATGATTCTGCTACCGATAAAATTTATGTTGCTGAAAGGCTAAATGGGGGTGGTAAAGTACTTACTTTCAATATGCCTACGGCTGCATCGGCTGATGTTGTTCCTGCACAGTCAAGGACAGAAGCAGGGGTGTCTGCCGTTTATCTTTCAAGGAGATAGTTTTTCCTGAAATAGTTTTTTAAAAGCCTCCGGAGCATAGTTTCGGGGGCTTTTGCATTGTAGTTGTGTCAAATAAGTACCTTTGCAGGAAATTTCGAACAGAATGGATTTTTTAACACTTGCCGATGCTTACAAGGAACAATCCCTTCATGGCAGATATATAACCCTTGATCATATAGAACCGCTTATTGAAAAATATAAGCCAATATTTAATGTCAGTATCGTCGGGCAGTCAGTACAGGGAAAGCCTGTTTATCGCGTTATTGCCGGCAGTGGGGCTATACGTGTATATATATGGTCTCAAATGCATGGTAATGAGTCTACCACTACCAAGGCGGTATTCGATCTGCTTAATTTCCTGAGCAGTAATGATGCCTTTGCCATCCGGTTGAAAAAACATTTTACATTCTGTATACTGCCTATGGTTAATCCTGATGGTGCAAAGCTTTATACACGCGAAAATGCCAATAAGATAGACCTGAACAGGGATTCTGTAAACCTCTCTCAACCTGAAAGCAGGATACTGCGTGAGTGTTTTGAAG
>JBQGDS010000378.1:0-2976 GCA_052039185.1 Flavobacterium sp. | reverse complement strand
AGATAATGAAGAAGTAACACCACAGCAGCGCCAGAATAAGCACACGGCTTTATACAGCCAGCCACCTTTGCTTGAAGTAATAAATGTGGAAAAAGAATATGTTTCTTCCGCAGGTTTGTTCGGTAAAGATGTTAAATTCCGTGCTGTTGATGATGTGAGCTTTAAGATATACGAAGGTGAAACACTGGGTTTGGTAGGGGAGTCCGGCTGTGGAAAGTCCACATTAGGTAATGCAATACTACAACTGGACAAAGCAACGTCAGGCAAAATACTGTACAGGGGTAGGGACCTTACAAAACTATCTGTTTCAGCTATAAGGGAACTCCGCAAAGAAATACAAATCATTTTCCAGGATCCGTATTCGTCTCTCAACCCACGAATTACAGTTGGTAAAGCTATCATGGAGCCCATGCAGGTGCATAAGCTGCATAAGAATGATAAGGAACGCCGGGAAAAAGTTATCGAAATAATGAACCGTGTTGGCTTAAGCGAAGAGCATTTTGACCGTTACCCGCATGAGTTTTCAGGAGGGCAGCGCCAGCGTATAGGCATTGCGCGTACCATAGCATTGCAGCCAAAACTAATTGTGTGTGACGAATCAGTTTCAGCGATTGATATTTCAGTACAGGCACAAGTGCTTAACCTGCTGAATGAGCTAAAGGAGAATTTCGGGTTTACCTACATTTTCATTAGCCATGACCTTGCCGTAGTAAAATACATGAGCGATCAGGTATTGGTAATGAACAAGGGCAAAATTGAAGAAATGAATGAAGCTGATGCCTTGTATGAAAAGCCAAAAAAGGAATATACCAAAAAACTTATTGCTGCTATTCCGGAGCATTAAGAGTTCTCAGTTCCAGTTTTTAGTCACAGTCACAGTTTTCAGTAGAATGTCACGCTGAACTTATCGAAGCGTCGTTTCAAATCGCCTCAAACAGTTTACCCGGCAGTGGGCGTATAACGCCTTTCAATTCCATATTAAGCAATAGCGACGAAATTTTAAACACAGGCAGCCCGCATTCCAACGCAATAATGTCCATGAGCTCTTTGCCGTTCTTTTGCAGGTAGTCATATACCATTTGTTCATCACCTTCTAATGACACAAACAATTGCTTTTGCACCGGTTTGTTTTTCTTTTCTTCCAGTTCCCAGTTCAGCATATAAATCATATCCGCAGCATTATTTATCAGGTTGGCGCGCTGGCTCTTGATAAGGTTATTACAACCCTGGCTGTACTTATCGGTAATACGGCCGGGAACAGCAAACACATCGCGGTTATAATCATTGGCAAGATTAGCTGTTACAAGCGAACCACCCTTATCAGCGCTTTCAATTACTATGGTGGCTTCAGCAACACCGGCAATGATGCGGTTTCTTTTCAGGAAATTTTCCCTGTCCGGGTTAGAGGAACTCCAGAATTCGGTCATGAACCCGCCATTCTCCTCCATCTTCGCCATATACTTTTTATGTGCTTTCGGGTATATCTGGTTCAGGCCGTGAGCGAGAACACCTATGGTCTGAAGATTGTTATCAAGCGCTGCCTGGTGTGCAACAATATCCACCCCATAAGCAAAACCACTAACAATAACAGGGTTTAAAGGCGCAAG
The DNA here is from genome assembly GCA_052039185.1 of Flavobacterium sp. Lineage (GTDB taxonomy): Bacteria > Bacteroidota > Bacteroidia > Flavobacteriales > Flavobacteriaceae > Flavobacterium. The sequence continues at coordinate 1,369 of JBQGDS010000378.1, read as the reverse complement.
GTCTTCTATAAGCTTTCTGCAAAAATCCGCGCCGTATGATGTAACCTGCCGTGTACCTACAATACTTACAATTTTCCTTCCTGAGAGATTGATGTTGCCAGAACTGAACAACACAACAGGGCCGTCAATACAATGTTTCAGCTTTTCAGGATAACCGGAATCGGTAAATAAAGCAGCAGTAATGTTTTCCTGAGCTATAAACTTCATTTCAGCCTCAGCCTGCTTAAACACCGAAATATTTTGCAGCTTTTGCCACGCTATTTCACCCACACCGTCTATAGCGGTAATTTTAGCTTTTTTCGCCCTGAAAACTTCCTCTGCCGAACCGCAGTGGCTAATCAGTTTTTTGGCCATAATATCGCCTACGCCATCTACACGTAAAAGTGCCAGTGCGTTAAATAATTCAGTATCAGTCATTAAAATAAAAAAACGTTCCGCTTGCTAAACTAGGCGATTGTTAATAAAATTTGTGAATAAAATTTTGCCCTTGCTGTTGAATAAGTAAATTTGCTCTTATGAAGATAGAAAAACACATATCAGCGTTATTGTATCGTTACCAGTGCGTTACCGTGCCGGGTTTCGGCGCATTTCTTACTGAAATACAGCCGGCGCAGATCAATGCTGACACGAACACCTTTTATCCTCCTAAAAAACTTATTTCTTTCAATGCGAATTTAAAAAATAATGACGGGCTTTTGGCTAATCATTTCGCATTGCAGGAAAAAATTTCGTACGAACAGGCTGTAACCGAAATTATACGCGAGGTAGAAAACTGGCAGAAACGCCTGCAGCAAAAAGAAACAGTTCTACTTAAAAATCTTGGCAGCATCACCGGTAATTATGAGGGTAGCCTCGTTTTTACGCCGGACACCCCTGTAAATTACCTTACTTCTTCATTTGGGCTTGGTACATTGGTTTCTCCGTCAGTAAAACGCGAAGAACTGAAACAGCAGGCTGAGGCGCTTGAAGAAATAGCGCCTATAGCTTTTACACCGGAGAGAAGGAAGAGCTATTCTTTTTACAAATATGCGGCTATGCTGCTGGTTGCACTTTCGGCAGGCAGTGTTGGCTTTAAGCTATATAATGATAAGCGCGTAGCCGAAGAAACATTACTGGTAGAAAAAGCAGTACAGGAAAAAGTACAGCGCCGCATAGAAACCGCAACCTTTTTTATAGACAATCCTCTACCGGCTGTGCAGCTTTCGGTTAAGGAAGATGCTCCAAAGGTTTATCCGTATCATGTTGTAGCCGGGGCTTTCAGGAGTGAGGCTAATGCCGATAAGGCAGTGAACCAGCTGGAAAGAAAAGGCTTTAAAGCGCGCAGGCTTGAGAAAAATAAATTTGGCTTATATCCTGTTTTATATGGCAG
>JBQGDS010000377.1:0-3415 GCA_052039185.1 Flavobacterium sp. | reverse complement strand
AAAAGCATCCTGAACTTTGGCTGCCACTATACAGCAGGGTAACATTCAGCTACAGGCCCTATTCGGAAGCATTAGCTATTGGCGACCGCCAAATGGCAATTATGGACGAAGTGATGCAGATGGAAAATATAGAGCAAAGCTGGGACAGTACTGAAGTGGAACGCAAAATCCTGAATCTGCTTAATAAATAACCGGTTATTCTTCCCGGTTTACTTTCTCTATGCTGAAAGCTGGTGTGCATACCGACAGGTATTCACACGGTTCATCAAAAGGGTTGGAATATTGTATTCGTGCACCACGCTCAATTTTTATTGACTCACCTGCGCTGAGTACAACTGTTTCCCCCTCTATTATAAACTGCTTTTTGTCTTTTATAATATAAGTGTACTCGTCAAAATCAGGCGTTTGATATGGCTCGCTCCAGTGTGGCGGAGCTATCATGAATGCAATTGATATTTCGCCGCCACCATGTGAGGCATTGCCAAAATGTTCCTGTATCAGTTTACCATCAGCGGTAGGCACGGTAAAAGGGCTGTTTTGTATAAAGTACTTTTTCATTTTTTGAATATAAAATAAACTGCCAGTACCAGAAATACAAAACCTATGGCGTGATTCCACCTGAAGGTTTCATTCTTGAAAAATACCAGCATAAATATGGTGAATATAATAAGTGTAATTACTTCCTGTATTACCTTTAGCTGAAGCAGGGTAAAAGGGCCTCCGTTTTCCTTGAAGCCTATTTTGTTGGCCGGTACCTGGAAAAAATATTCAAAAAGTGCCAGTCCCCAGCTTATGAGTATAACAGCAATAAGCCCAAGATTTTCAAACCATTTCAGTTCTTTAAATTTTAAATGTCCGTACCAGGCCAGTGTCATAAATATATTAGAGAGTACCAGCAAGCCTATTGTGTAAAAGCCTTTCATGTTATTTCAGGATTTAAAATTTAAATGTGCTAAAAAATATCTGTCTATACAATAAAACGTATATTATTATGTTATTTATATATATTCTATATAAATGTAAAATTTTTATTAACGATTAATGGTTTTAAAATCCATAATTTTGATATTGTATAGGTAAATCAGTTTTGTGGTAGGTTTATTAACAATTAACTTTACTATAATTTAGTGTTAAGAAATGAAAAAAAGAATTTAATGATTTTTTTTTATGTCTTAATAATATAAATTTGCCAATCTTATTCAAAAAATAGGAATAACAAATAAGAAAAACTATTATCAAAAATCAGAAAAACTAAATTTAAGAAAAATGGCAAACGCATCTATTCAGAAGGTTGAAAAAAATGGCAGCTCTAAAGGCTCAAACGTATTCGCAGGATTAGCTATAATACTATGTTTGATAATCGGTGCCCTGGTATGGAAGTTTATCATGGGTGCTCCGTCTAACTTTGAAGGTGGTGATCCTGAAGGGCATCCGCTACCGGGTAACTACCTTGCAATGGTTTACAAAGGTGGTTATGTAGTACCTGTGCTTATGGGTCTTTTCCTTATGTCAGTTGTTTTTTCAATAGAGCGTCTATTGGTTATCAGCAAAGCTGCAGGTAAAGGTAACGTTGAAACTTTTGTGAAAAAAGTACAAAACCAAATCACTGCAGGTAACATAAACGAAGCTATCGCAGAGTGTGATAAGCAGCAAGGTACAGTGGCTAACGTTGTTAGGGCTGGCTTAATGAAGTATGAGGAAGTTAAAAGGGAAGGCTTTGACAGCGAAAGGGCTGAAGCAGCTATCCAACAGGAAATAGAAGAGGCTACATCTCTTGAAATGCCAATGCTTGAGAAAAACCTTGTGGTTATCTCTACACTTGTATCAATCGGTACGCTTATGGGTCTTCTTGGTACGGTAACAGGTATGATCAAGGCGTTCTCGGCTCTTGGTGCCGGTTCTACTCCTGACTCTTCTCAGCTTGCAAACGGTATCTCTGAAGCACTTATCAACACTGCTACAGGTATCGCAACTTCAACGCTTGCTGTAATTGCTTACAACGCATTTACATCTAAAATCGACAAGCTTACTTACTCTATTGACGAGGCTGGTTTTGCTATCACGCAAACATACAGGCGTTTCAGGGCTCGTGCCAACAACAACGCATAATCCCCGAGTACAAGAGTTTAAGTAAACATGCCGGGTGCTGTGCTGTAAAGCAGTTGGGCAGCCGGTAAAGCTAACAGAAATTAATAATGGCTAAAGTAAAAATATCAAAGAAAAGCACAAGGATTGACATGACCGCGATGTGTGACGTGGCATTCCTTTTGCTGTCATTCTTTATCATGACGGCTACTGCAAAGCAGCCTGAGCCAAAACCGGTTGATACGCCTGCTTCTACCGTACAGACAAAGCTTCCTGAAGAAGGTGTTGCTGTAATCACGGTAGGTGGTAAAAGTGTTTTTTACACTATACCGGGTAAGGATATCAAAAGGAAAACACTGGAGCGTATTTCAGCGCTTAAGGGTATTTCTTTTACCGAGGCAGAATATGAAGCTTTCTCTAACATGGAAGGTTTCGGTGTGCCGCTTAACCAGCTTAAAGGCCTTTTGAAAATGAGTACTGCCGAAAGGAATGCTCCGGGCCTTCAGAAAGGTATACCTTATGATTCAATAAACAATCAGCTTGCTGACTGGATTAAGGAGTCAAGGCAGGCCCATAAGGAAATCCTTGAAGAAAAACTTCAGGCCGGTACTATCGAGCAGGACAAGTTTAAGGATATGGATGTTGCCATTAAGGGCGATGCTAAAGAAGAATACCCAACTGTAAAAAGGGTAATCGATATCCTTCAGGACCAAAAGAAGAACAGGTTCTTCCTGGTAACTTCGCTACGTGATGAAAATTTTTAATCTTATAAAAAAGATACTATAAAATGGCAGAATTAAATACCGGTGGCGATGGTGGCAAAGGTGGCAAGGTAAGAAGTAAAAAGATGAACCCGGGGGTTGACCTTACAGCAATGGTTGACCTTGCGTTTCTTCTTATTACGTTCTTCATGCTAACTACTACATTGTCAAAACCTCAGTCAATGCCGTTGGCAATGCCGGATAAAAATAAAGATCAACCTAAGGTAGACACAACACCTATTCCTGAAGAAAGGATGATGACTATACTAATAGGCAGCAACAACAGGATATTATGGTACATGGGTAAGTTTGATACGCCTACTATACCACCTACCGAAGCTAAATTTGGTAAAGATGGTATAAGGCAGGACCTTCTTAAAAATGTAAAAATTGGTAAGGCAGTAGCTGCCAATGAAGGTAAAGCTGATCAGGGACTTGTTGTAAACATTAAAGCGAGCGATAATGCTAATTATAAAAACCTTGTTGATATACTTGACGAAATGGCTATAACAAAGCCTCAGTTGTATGCAATAGGTGATATTACAACCGGTGAGATAGACCTGCTGAAA
>JBQGDS010000376.1:0-3686 GCA_052039185.1 Flavobacterium sp. | reverse complement strand
GGCGAATACTTGCCGTAGATCTTCTGCTGGGCGTGGCGGTTGTTTTCCACTGCCTGCATAATTATCTGCTTTTCGTCCTGATGTAAGGAAATTACTTTCAATGCTCTGTTTATTGGTTTAGTTTTAAAATCTGTTACAATTTTACAATTAATAACCGACTTCTATTAGCATAGACGGAAATGGCTGTAAAATGGTTGCATGAAACCTATAAAAATTTGCTTCAAATTTAAATTTATTTTTTAATACACTGAATTTCAATAAAATATAATAATCAAAAACCTTAAAAAAAGCTGCCTGAAAAGGCAGCTTTAATCAGCACAAGCGCTGTTATTTAGTGTTTGATGAATTTTTTAGTTGTGGTTGTACCGTTAACTTCAACACCAAGTATATAAATACCCGCCTGAAGTTTATCTAAGTTAAGCGCCACAGATGAAGCATTTGGCACTGATTCAAGAACCTGCTGGCCCAGGTTATTATATACCATTACTTTTTGTATTTCTGCTGCTGCTTCAAGATTCAACACATTGTTAGCAGGGTTAGGATATAATTTCAGCTTAGCCGTTTCAAAACTCTCGGTACCGGCAGTAGCATTATTGCTAAAATAAATATTATCAATAAATACAGTTGATGTACCATTACTCGAAAAAATCAGCTGCGCAATGTGCTGCTTGTTTTGCAGGTTCACAAAATCCGAAATAGGGATATGGTAGCTAATCCACTGACCCTGCGCGGGAGCTGTATAGGTAAGTTCATGCTCAGTATCATCACCGCCGCCGTAAACAGCATTAGCACCAAAATCAACCAGCTTTACACGGAACTGTGTAAAATCAGCTGACCATACATCAAGGTTAAAGTGGGTCATCCCTGTAATGTTTATTTGCGACGCTATTGTTTCTACCCCTGCATAGTTAAGCCCGCTGTATTTTTTGGTTGCATTTCCCTGGATAGGCACTTCCTGATAAGCCGACTGCGACCATACCGCAAGCCATGTATCAACAGGTACATTAGTATATGCACCACTGAATAGTGAAATTACATTGGCCGCAGCCATTGTAGGAGTAGGTGCTGCAACAGAAGGCTGAGGCAGGGCACTGCCAGAAGTGAATGTAATATTATCAAAATAGCTTATTGCACCATAAGTACGCGGTATAGGTGAATAATCAGGGAATATAACTATCTGGTCAATAGTTTGCCCTATAGCTACAGAAAGATTAAAAGTCAGTTCTTCCCACTGGTTAACTACAGTATTAGGTATTTTTATTTCGGTCATACCTGTTCCACCCGGTGGCACCAGCTTAAGGCCTACATCGCTTATTACACTTTTATACACCATTATTTTTACTGTGGCATGCGCAGCATCAAGCACAAATGTACCTATCTGCCCGTGTACGGTTTCAGTACCTGCCCACGGGTTACCTGTAGCAGGAACCGTAAATTTAGCTACCGTAGCAGATGTATTTATACCAGATGGATTAGGGTTTGCTACAAACTCAAGCGGTGGGTTAGTATCGTTTTCAAAAACGTTCCACGTATAATTGGCACCCTGCCCGCCCGGCTCAAAGGTCATGTTTTGTTGCGCTTGTGAACCGGCAATTGCACCCAGCAATAATAAAGATGAGAAGTAAAGTTTTTTCATTGGTTTGAGATTTAAACATTAGTAAAGCTATTTTACAACGTTTTACCTCATCAGCAATTCATATTCGTATTACAAATACTATACAAAAATGAATTGCATATAATTTTGTACAAAAATTTATCAGATATCCAATATTTAAAGACAATTGAGACTTTGGGTAGTTCTGCCTAATTTACAATTACAACGTTATTGTTGAGGTAATGTATAGTTGTACACAATGTAATACAGATATTGTTGTAGTATATTTAAAACTATGTGATTAGAGGAAAAATTATATTTTTCGCTCGGTAACGTAGTTTACCATCAGGATAAGCGCATCTTTATAATCCGATTGAGGATAGGTAGAAAGCAATTGCAAGGCTTCATCCCTGAATTGGAGCATTTTCTTTTCAGCATAACCCAGCCCATTCTTTTCTTTTACAAAAGCTATAACCTCTTTTACACGCTTCTTATCCTTATTATGGTTTTTGATGGAATTAATAACCCAGCGCTTTTCCTTATCGGTACAGTTATTTAGTGCATAAATAAGCGGTAATGTCATTTTTTGCTCTTTGATATCAATCCCGGTAGGTTTACCTATGGCATCATCAGTATAATCAAACAGGTCATCCTTGATCTGGAAAGCCATACCTATAAGTTCTCCGAATTTGCGCATATCTTCCACATGATGGCTTTCGGGCTTGACCGAACTGGCACCCAGTGAACAGCATGCCGCTATAAGGGTTGCCGTTTTCTGGCGGATAATTTCGTAATAAATATCTTCAGTAATATCCAGCCTGCGGGCTTTTTCTATTTGCAGAAGCTCGCCTTCGCTCATTTCTCGCACTGCTACAGAGATAATACGAAGTAAATCAAAATCACCATTATCTATAGAAAGAAGCAAACCTTTGGACAGTAGATAATCACCTACCAAAACCGCAATTTTGTTTTTCCACAATGCATTTATCGAAAAGAAGCCGCGGCGCTTATTACTGTCGTCAACAACATCATCATGTACCAGGGTTGCCGTATGTATAAGCTCTATTACCGATGCACCGCGATATGTGCGCTCGTTAACCTCCCCACCCGAAATCATTTTGGCAGTAAGGAAAACAAACATAGGACGCATTTGTTTGCCCTTACGGTTCACAATGTAATAGGTAATGCGGTTGAGCAGCGCCACCTTTGAAGACATCGACTCATGGAACTTTTTCTCAAAAAGTTCCATTTCGGACAGTATAGGCTGTTTTATCTGCTCAGTGATTTTCATTTGGCTCAAAGATAGCAAAAGCCGATTTAGTAGGAAAGTGATAAAGTCTTAAAGTTGAGAGTTGGTGCCTTCTGTAAACTGTAACTGTAAACTGCGACTGAAATGAATAGTAATTACTGAGAGGCATCATTCTTATTGGCTAGCTGGCCGCATGCGGCATCAATATCTTTACCACGGCTACGGCGCACCTTTGCAACAATATCATTACGCTCCAGCGCTTTTATATAAGCCTCAATAACCTCGGAATCAGCCTGCTGGAATTCACCGTCGTCAATAGGGTTGTATTCAATAAGGTTTACCTTGCTCGGCACATATTTGCAAAACTTAACCAGAGCATCAATATCTTCCTTGCGGTCGTTAATACCTTTCCAAACCACATACTCATAGGTAACGCGGCTTTTTGTTTTGCTGTACCAGTATTCTAATGCTTCACGAAGATCTTTTAAAGGGAAATTCTCGCTGAATGGCATAATCCGGGAGCGAACCTCATCAATAGCGGAATGCAGTGATACAGCCAATTTAAATTTCACTTCGTCATCAGCAAGCTTTTTAATCATCTTTGGTATTCCTGATGTAGAAAGCGTAATACGTTTAGGCGACATTCCCATACCTTCAGGCGATGTGATCTTTTCAATAGCCTTCATAACATTATTGTAATTCATAAGCGGCTCACCCATTCCCATAAATACAATATTGCTGAGCGGGCGGTTATGGTACAGGCGGCTTTCATTATCAATAGCCTGAACCTGGTCATAAATCTCATCAGGGTTAAGGTTACGCATACGCTTTAGGCGGGCGGTA
>JBQGDS010000375.1:0-5355 GCA_052039185.1 Flavobacterium sp. | reverse complement strand
TGGCGGTTGTCTTATTTACAACTTCGGTTCAGGCCCAATTAGCAGACTTTAGCCTTACTGTTAATAAAACAGACGAAACCTGTTTGGGCAATGGAACATTGACATTATCGGTGTCTAATCTTACACCTAATGCTACAATGTTATATAAAATTTATAAATTACCCGATACAACAAATCCTATTGCTGTACTAGCAACGGGTAATTTTGTGAATAGTCTTACATCTGGTAATTATATGGTAGTTGCAATTCAGGCTTTAGGTTCAATGTCAAATACAAAACAGCAGGATGTAATTATTAACAACAGCATTACTCAGTTTAATTTTTCTGTTAGTGCTGCTAATCAAAGCTGTGCTTCCGGAGGAAATATAGTAATTAACCCCACTTCAGGTTACCCGGCTTCATATGAAATTATTTCCGGTCCTGTAACCAGGCCACTTCAGTCTTCAAATATATTTACGGATCTACCTTCGGGAACTTACAATGTTCGTGGATTTGATATTTGTGGTATGGGTAAAGTAAAGACCTTTACACTTAATGTAGTAAATTCTACACTTTCAATTTCTGACCCTTCACTTTCAAATGAAGGTATGCCTTGCGATTCAATAACTGTAGCCAATACTATTACTCCTTCTGCGGGTACTATAAGTTATCCTCTTATTGTTCGCCATACTCTTAACCCAATGAATATGAGTGGCGAATCGGTGGTAATCGATAACGTAATTGCTTCCGGATCTCAGGAATCAGTTACAGTTTCAGCGGTTGTGCCAAGAGAATTAACTGATAGTTATACTTATGAACTTAGCGTTACTGATAACTGTAATGTGGTTTATGAAAAAACAGATAATCTTGTTGATCCGTCTATTAAATTAGATTTAAGTACAGGTAATGCACCGTGTAATAACAAGTTTTTAAAAGTAACACCATCTTTACACAGTGCGCCTTACAGTATTACATTTATTAATGTGCCAGTTGGTTTCGTTCCTACAGATTTTAATTCGAATGCCAACGGGCAGTTTACTTCTGCTGAAGTTGCATTTGGAAGTGAAGACCAGCCTGTTCCCTTTGGTATTTATACTGTACAGGTTACTGATGCATGTGGAAGAAACGTAATTGAAACATATGAGGTTAAATTTGAACCGCCTGTACCGTCAGTAAGAGGTACAAATAACGGATGTTTCGCAATCATTGGGCGTATTAATATTTCTGTACCTGAGAACAGGATTATAAGCGCCACAATTACTGCTGCACCGGCTGCTTACACAGTAAACAATACATTGCCTAAAGATTTAACTGGAAACATTAATGCTCAGGGAGCAGTAGTGGTTAATAATGTTCCATTGGGAACATATACTGTTACATTTACTGATGAATGCGGCAATACTTATGAAAAAGAGGTAGAAGTGCCTCCATTTGTAGAAAGGCCTTTTAATATTACTACACTACCAGCCTGTACTGCCGGTTTTGGTACTGTAAGGCTAAGGAGTGGTAATGGTGCCCTTACATCTGCGCAAATTATTTCTGCACCTGTAGGTTATTCCGCTTCACATAGCATGCCACATGATGTTACGTCTATAATTAGTGGTGGTAACCTTTTTATGGATAATCTTATTGAAGGTACTTATGTGTTCAGGGCAGTTGACCGTTGTGGTATAACCCATGATATGCCTATAAATGTAGAAGGCTACAGGCCTCCTCAAAACAGTTTTGAATTTACACCTAATTGCGGTTCGTTCTCAGTTAAGGTTATTGATATGAGTAACGGTCTTGAAGGCGCTTCATACTGGTTACAGAAATATAATGAAGCAAATAATACCTGGGTGAACCCAACTAATGGATCGGCTTATACCGAGGGTAATGATCCTGTAAGTTCGGGTATCAGGTTAAGCAACAATACTGTACGTAATAATCTTAACTATAGTGGAAGGTTTAGGATTGTAAAACGTTTTGAGACATTTACACAGGGCAGTGCAGATAATACTGTTTGTGTAAGTATCCTTGGCGAATTCAGATATTCAGAAGGCCTTACAATATCAAATGCTTATTCATTAGCATGTGTAGGCGAACCTAATACTGTTTATATTGAAGCGCTTGGCTACCCAACAGCTTACAGGATAATCAAGAAAAACGGCGTGAATTTTACCGTACAAAATGGCGCTAACAATATTTTCCAGAACCTTGAACCTGCTGATTATGTTTTCCAGGTTGAAGATGGTTGTGGTAATATTGTTACTAAGCCGGTAAGTGTGCAGATGTTACCATCTATAGCTGAAGCCAGCCAGGCTGTAGATATGGTTGCCTGTACTCCGGAAGGGCCTTCTGCCGGAAGTCAGCAGTTCCGCCTGGCAGACCAAAACACTAAAGTACTTGGCTCACTGCCTTCATCAATGTATACTATTACCTATCACCTTACCCAAGCAGATGCAGATAATGGTGTAAACCCGTTACCGGAATATTATACCAATATTATAAATAACCAGCTTATATATGCAAGGCTTGTACATAACGAAATTCAGCTTTGCCACGGTACAACTTCATTTAGGCTTAGGGTAGGGCAGGCACCTACAGTAACTATTACAACCGAAGGCAAAATATGCGATGGTAATGGAGTTATGCTTACTGCTACTGCAGGTTTTTCGAAATACTTATGGTCTAACGGACAAACAACACGCAGTATTTTTGTAACTGAACCGGGTCTTTATAATGTAACTGTGGAGAGGGCTTATGGTACAGGTAACTGCCCTGGTGTATCTGAAGATGTAGAGATTAAAGCTTCGTTCACGCCACGAATTGTAAAAATTGAAAGCCAGGATTGGAGCAGCCATAATAATACTGTAACTGTATATGCCGAAGGCGCAACTGGCTATGAATATTCGCTTGACGGTATATACTGGCAGGAAAGTAATGTTTTTGAAGGCCTTGAACCGGGATTATACAATGTATTTGTAAAAGATGAACTGAGTTGCGGCATTGCTCAAAAAGAAGTGGCACTATTGTATTATCCTAACTTCTTTACCCCGAATGGTGACGGATACAATGAAAAATGGCAGATTAAATATTCGATACTTGAGCCTAAAATGAAAGTAAGCATTTTTGACCGATACGGTAAAATGATTACTTCTTTTAACGGAATGAGCGATGGATGGGACGGTACCCTAAATGGTAACAGGCTGCCATCAACCGACTACTGGTTTGTGGTAACCCGTGAAGATGGACGCGAGTATAAAGGCCATTTCTCGATGATGCGATAAATAATAAACTTTTATATACAATCCCGGCTATAATTTTGCCGGGATTTTTGTTTTTTTTAGTTACTATAAAAAAGAAAGCCGCCCCGGTAATGGGAACGGCCTTCCAAACGCAAAGTTAACCTATCTTAAATATTGTTATTACTTGTTTTTATAGTGAAAGGAAATCGCCTGTGCCGGTACGCTTAAGGTCGCGTTCTTTAGGTTTACCCGCATAAGCTACATTGCCTGATCCTATAATCCTGCCTGTTAAAGCCTGCTTGGTAAATACCCTTGCATCTCCCGATCCTGATATAGTAACATTTACAGCACTGGCATCAAGCCCTTCGGCAAGTATAGATCCTGAACCTGTAACCTGGCAGGTAAAGTTTTGTGTCTTTCCTTTTATTTTTATATCACCAGATCCTGAAACAGTTGCATTAGCCGAACCTGATTCAATTTCAATATCTACATCTCCGGATCCTTCAATGCTTATAGCCAAATCACTCTTAATAGTGGTTTTGCTGGTTATTGTCCCTGATCCCGAAAGCGCTAAATCTTCTATTCCTTTGGCCGATACCCTTACAATTACTTTATTACCTGTACTGCTTTTAAAAAGAGTACCTTCTTTGGGCGCTACAGTAAGAGTATTGTTTTCTACAGTCGTGGTAACAAGGCCTATAATATTCTTATCAGCCTCTACGCTCACTTCGCCGGCATCGCCGGTCATTAAGCGTACTTCAAAAGGTCCTTTGGCAACAATTTTTGTAAAATGCTCCAGCTTACGGGATTCTTTAGATATTATGCCGTTGCCTTTTACTACTTCGGTTTTTTGTTGCGCTGTAGCAACAAGTGTGCATAAAAGCAGCGCCATAAAAATTACTGATTTTTTCATGATGATTGATTGTTTAAAGATTGATGATGTATTAGGTTAATCCATGAGTTTGAATTTTCCGGAGCCTGATTGTTTTAGGTCTTTGTTTTTCGGATTGCCTGAAAAAGCAATTGTACCTGATCCTGTTATTCTGCCTTTTATCGCATTTTTAGGAGCTACAAGAATATCGCCTGAACCTGCAATTTCGGCCTCAGCTGAAGATGTATCAAGGTCAAGCGCATTTGCAGTGCCCGAACCTATAACTTCGCAGGTAAAGTTTTGAGTTCGTCCCCTTAATTTTAAATCACCGGAACCTGATATTTTTGCTGCGCATTTGTTGTTATCAACCCGCATAGATATAGTACCCGAACCATTAAGATTAATGCTGATATCTGTACCTATAGTTGTTGAAGAAGAAACAGTACCCGATCCTTTGAGGCTTACTTCGGTAAGTGAAGTGGCAGGTATAGTAATTTTTACACTGCTTACATTTTTGCCCTGTTTTACAAAATTGTATTCGGGTTTTATGATAAGTGTGCCATCCTGCACTGTGGTAATTGTACGTGATGTGGCATCTTTATCTCCCTGTAGAACTATATTTCCGGGTTCGCCTGATACAATTTTTACTTCAAATGAACCGCTTACATGTATTTTATTGTAAGTTTCTACGGTACGTTTTTCCTGCGCTGACGTGATTATAGATAATAATCCTGCCAGCAATGCAAATATTGCTTTCATAATATAACTGTCGTTTTTTGATTGATGATGTGATTAACTGATGATTGATGTTGTAACTAAGACGTGCAAAGCCTTAAAATGGTTGTATGTGCTGTATTACTTTTTATTTAAATTAATATTTCCGTATTCAGATTTAATGTAAATTTTATTTACACCTGAATTTCTGAAGTAACCTTTATAGTACGATTTAAAATCCTTTTCAGTTTTTTGGGTTAATTTGGCACCGCCAAGCCCGTTTATACCGGTATATTCGCCATGAAGTTCAAAATCAAACGGGTAGCTGTCATCCAGTCCTATTGATATACCTGTATAACTGGAATTTAAAGTAATATTTCTTGCAGTGCTGTTTACAGCTTCCACTTTTACATCGCCATAACTGGTAGTAAGGTTCAGGAGTTCATTTATCCGGCCGTAACGTGTATTGGTATATTCAGCTTTTCCTACCACTCTTCCCGCATTACGAATATTTACATCGCCATATTCTGATTTATAATTAATGTCATCAGCATCATTAATATA
>JBQGDS010000374.1:0-2300 GCA_052039185.1 Flavobacterium sp. | reverse complement strand
AAAACCGGAAAAGATATTTACTGGATGTATAACAATATGCTGGAAACCGACGAGAACGGTAAACAGTATGTGGTAAGTACGGCATTGAACATGACCGAGCGTATACAGCTGGAGAGGGACCTGATCTATACCCAGAAAATTCTGGAGCAAACGAACAAAGTAGCCAGTGTAGGCGGTTGGGAAATAAACCTGAAAACCAATAAGATATTCTGGTCTGAATCTACAAAAAAAATTCATCAAGTACCAGAGAATTATGTACCAGATTTTGAAAGTACCATTGGCTTTTATGATGAAGAGAGTAAACCAAAAATAGAATATCTTTTTACTCAGGCAGTACAAGAAGGTATCCCTTACGACGAAGAGTTAAGGCTGCAAAGATTCGATGGTTCATTGATATGGGTGCGTGTAAAAGGTGTTCCCGAATTTGAAGAAGGAGTATGCGTAAAGGTATTTGGTATTATTCAGGATATCGATCAAACCAAGAAAACATTTTTAGAACTGGAAAAGAAGGAAGCTATGTTGCGCTCATTCGTAAATTACGTGCCGGCTGCAGTAGCAATGCTAGACAATAACTTAAATTATATATCGGTAAGTAAAAGGTGGCTGCAGGAGTTTCATGACAACAGATCCGATATCATCGGGCAGAATTTATATGATGTAAACCCGAATATTCCCGATGAAAGAAAGGCAATTTATGCTAAAGCTCTTCAAGGGCAGGCGTATAAAAATGAGAACCAGCTGTTCGAAATACCGGGCGTACCGTCACCACAGCATTTTAACTGGGAGGTGATTCCATGGCATTTTACAAACGGAACCATTGGCGGAGTGGTAATATCAACCCAGAATATCACAAATTCTGTAAAAACAAACCAGGAATTAAAAGATGCAAAACGGCTGGCAGATCTTGCAAGCAAGGCTAAGTCTGAATTTCTTGCCAATATGAGCCATGAGATACGCACACCGCTTAACGGTGTCATCGGTTTTTCTGATCTGTTGCTTAAAACGCCTTTAACAGAGATGCAGAAACAGTATCTTAACTACATCAGCGATTCGGGTAACAGCCTGCTAAGCATTATAAACGATATTTTAGATTTTTCTAAAATAGAATCGGGTAAGCTGGAATTGTTTATAGACCGTTACAATGTGTACGATTTGGCAAACCATGTAGTAAACATCATTCTGTACCAGGCACAAAGCAAAGATTTGGAATTGCTGCTGAATATAGAACAAGGGCTTCCCAAAACCATTTGGATTGATGAAGCCCGCATTAAGCAGGTGCTGATAAACCTGTTGGGCAATGCGGTGAAGTTTACCGAAGTGGGAGAAATAGAGTTTGCTGTAAGCAGGTTAAAACAAGACGATAAAAATATAACATTGCGTTTCTCTGTAAGGGATACGGGAATAGGTATTCCGCAGGAAAAGCAAAAGCGCATTTTTGATGCCTTTACGCAGGAAGACAGTTCTGTAAGTAAAAAATATGGCGGAACCGGTCTTGGATTAACAATCTCCAACAACCTGCTTAAGTACATGGGTACAAAACTTATGCTTGAAAGCGAAATGGAAAAAGGGTCTGTGTTTTATTTTGATATCGAAGTTCCGTATGATAAGGAAGATCTGCAGGAAAATGACGTTGATATGTCAGAAATAGGAAGGGTTTTAATTGTAGATGACAACCAGAACAACCGTACCATTATACAACATATGTTAGAATATAAAAATATTAAGTCAGAAGCTGCTGCCAATGGTTTAGAGGCTATTCAATTGTTAATGAACGGGGAACGGTTTGATATGATTCTGATGGATTACCACATGCCGGTATTATCTGGACTGGAAACAATTGAAAAAATAAAGGAATTGTTTAAAATTCAGGAACAGATGATTCCGCTCATTGTATTGCATACTTCATCTGAAGAGAACGAATACATATCGGCGTTTAGAAAAGATGAAAAATCATACTGTCTGTTAAAACCAATCAAGTCAGACGAGCTTTACAGAACGCTTAAATATGCCGTAAAAGATTCTAAACAGCATACCGCTAAAAAAGATAGGGCAGTTTCTGAAGAAGAAATGGTAATAACACAACAAATGAAGGTACTCTTGGCAGACGATAATCCGGTAAACAGGGCGCTTAACAACAAAATGATGCAGCTTATTGCACCCAACGCAGCCTTAACAGAAGTTAGCGACGGACAGCAGGCTTTATTGAAATGTACTGAAACCGTTTTCGATTTAATTTTAATGGACGTGCAAATGCCGGTGATGGACGGTATAGAAGCTACAAGATCGATCCGAATGCTTTC
>JBQGDS010000373.1:0-13009 GCA_052039185.1 Flavobacterium sp. | reverse complement strand
CCAGGAATTACCTTACTGATACTAAAGTTACCAAGGAACTTATAGATGAGGCGTACACACGTTCGCAAAAAGAGATAAGTGCACAGCATATACTTATCCTAGTAGACGAAAATGCTGCCCCGGCCGATACCCTAAAGGCATACAATAAAGCACTTGATGCACGTAAAAAAGCATTGGCTGGCGAAGACTTCGGCAAGCTGGCAGAACAATATTCTGAAGATCCTTCTGCTAAAGAAAATAAAGGCGACCTTGGATACTTCTCGGTATTCCGAATGGTTTACCCTTTTGAGACAGGCGCATACAAAACAGCTAAAGGTGAAATTTCTAAACCTGTGCGCACACGTTTTGGCTACCACGTAATTAAAGTGAATGATGTAAGGCCAAACCGCGGAGAAGTTACCGTAGCACACATCATGATCATGAAGCCTAAGGTTGAAAACGCTGAGGCTAATGCAAAGGCAAAAGCTACCATTACTGACATTTACCAGAAACTAAAGCAGGGTGAAGATTTTGCAAGCCTTGCAAAGCAATTTTCGGAAGATAAGTCGTCGGCAGTTAACGGCGGTACATTAAACCGTTTTGCTTCGGGTGAGCTTAGCGCAACAGAGTTTGAAGACGCTGCATTTGCCCTTAAAAATAAAGATGAGATATCTGCACCGTTTGAAACGGCTTTTGGCTGGCATATTGTAAAGCTTATTGAAAAACATCCAGTAAAATCGTTGACTGAAGTACAGTCTGATTTTGAGAACCGTATCCGTCGTGATGACCGTTCTAAGCTTATAACAGCTTCTATGACAGAGAAGCTGAAGAAAAAATATCCTGTTAAAAAAGACGCTAAAGTTTATAACTTCACGGTAAAGGCAATCAACAATAATGTTTATTCTCAAACGTGGGAAGCACCAAAAGATGGTTATAAGGAAACTATCCTTACCATAAATAATGACAGGAAAATTACGGCAAAAGCATTTCTTGATTATGTTGCTATGCAACAAAGGGGTGAGTTTACTGCCAAACCGGTAGCAAGACTGGCTGATGTACTTTTCAATAACTTTATTGATGAGCAGATTAACCTTTACTATAATGATAACCTGGAAAATGAATTCCCGGAATTTGCTACAGTAATGGAAGAATACCGTGATGGCCTTCTGTTGTTTGACCTAATGGAAAAAGAAATATGGGAAAAGGCAAAAACCGATACTCTTGGCCTTGAAGCATATTATAATGCTCATAAGGACAGCTACATGTGGAAAGACAGGGTAGAAGCTGATATCTACTCATCTACTAAAGAAGACGTAATTAAAAAAGTACGTAAATATCTTAAACAGGGTAAGTCGGCTGATTTTATAAAAGAGAAGCTGAACAAAGAAGGTAAAGTTGAGGTAATAGAGAAAAGCGGAACATTTGAAACCGACAGCAATGCATTGCCAAAGTTAGCTAAATGGGAAACAGGCTTGTCGGACATTGTGAAGGAGGGTGATTATTACTATGTGGTAAAAACAACTAAGAAACTCCCTAAAGCACCAAAAGCGCTTGATGAAACAAGAGGTAGGGTAATAAACGATTACCAGCAGTATCTGGAAAGCAATTGGGTAGGTAACCTGAAGAAGGAGTTTGATGTAAAAGTTAATGCCGATGTGTTCGGTCGTGTAAAAAAACAGCTTCACCAGTAATGGTAAAAAACGCAATATTGTTTTTTCTTGCTATTTTTGCCGTCTCGTGTAATAAAACAGGAGAGACAAAAAAGGGTGCTGTGGCAAGGGTAAATGATGCTTATCTGTACTATGATGAGATAAAAGACCTTGTGCCGCCTGGTACGGCTAAGGCTGATAGTATTGCAATAGTAAAAAGCTATATAGACAGATGGGCATCACAACAGTTGCTGTATGATGCTGCTGAGGTAAACCTTAGTAAAGACAAGCAGGAGGAATATGAACAGCTTGTAAACCAGTATAAGTCGGATCTGTTTACAAGGGCATACCTGGAAGAAATTGTAAAGCAGAGTGTGGATACTGCTGTAACTGAAGAAGTGCTTAAAAACTATTATAACAGTAATAAGGAAAATTTCAGGACTGCCGGCACACTGGTAAAACTTAAGTATGTGCTGGTAGCGAAAGACCACCCTAAGTTTGCAACAGTTAGGACAAGGTTTTTAAGTACTAGGAACGCTGATAAGAAAGCGCTCAATGATATGTCGATACAGTTTAAAAGCTTTGCACTGAATGACACTACATGGGTTGATATTAATGAGGTGTACCGTAAGTTACCGTTTATAAACCCTGAAAACAGGGACAGGTATATAAGCAGCGGAATATCCTATCAATACCCGGATTCCACTAATGTGTATCTGGTAAAAGTGGCAAAAGTACTGGATAAAAATCAGGTGTCGCCATACGAATTTATAAGGCCAACATTGAGCCAGCTTATAATAAATAACAGGAAACTGGAGTTAATAAAGAAATTCCGGAAAGATATAACGGATGATGCTATCAAAAATAAGAGATATGAAGTTTATAAGTAGCAGGATTGTCCTGCTTTTTGTTCTTGCCTTTATGGTGTTTGGACAGGCAAATGCCCAGGAGATTATAAAAGAACAGGCAACTGATTCTGTAAAAACAAAACCTGTTAATGGTAGGGCGAAAGTAGACGGTGTAGTGGCTGTGGTGGGTGACTATGTAGTGCTGGATTCTGACATTGACCTGATGTATAAAGAACTGCAGGCGCAGAATATTTCGACTAAAGACCTTACCCGCTGCGAACTGCTGGGCAAGCTTATGGAAGATAAGCTTTATGCACACCATGCGGTACAGGACAGTATTATAGTTACTGATGCTGAGGTTAATGAAACAATGAATCAGCAGATTGACTATTTTGTAGAAAATCTTGGTTCAATAGACAAAGTGGTAAAATATTTCAAGAAGAAAAACATTGAAGCTTTCAGGCAGGAACTAACCGAAATTATCAAAACGCAGAAGCTTACTGCAGGGATGCAGAAAAAAATAGTTGAAGGTGTTGAGATTACACCTGAAGAAGTGAGACAGTTTTTTAATGCTATCAAAAAAGAAGACTTACCGGTTTTCGGGGCGGAAATGGAAGTCGCACAGATTGTTATAAAACCTGAAATAACGCAGTCTGAAAAGCAGTTTGTTATTGACAGGCTCAAGCAGATTAAACATGAAGTGATGGAAGGTTCCAGTTTTTACAGTAAGGCGGTGCTTTACTCGGAAGACCCGGGAACAAACTCCAGTGGTGGTTACATAAAAATGAATCGTAAATCACCTATGGTTAAAGAATTTAAAGAGGTAGCTTTCAGTACGGATGAAGGCCAAATCTCCGAACCTTTTGAAACCGAATTTGGCTACCATATTATATATATAGAAAAAATTCGCGGGCAGGAACTTGACTTGAGGCATATTCTTATTAAGCCTAAAGTTTCGGAAGATGCGTTGAAAAAAGCCAAAGATAAAATTGAAAAAATAAGGAGTAAGATAGTAGCCGGTGAAATCTCATTTGCCGATGCAGCCAGGGCTGAGTCAGACGAAAAAGAAACCCGTAACAGCGGTGGCCTTTTAATGAACCCGCGCACGCTGGAAACCCGTTTTGAGCTGACAAAAATGGATCCTAACCTTTACAACGATATTTCTGACCTGAAAGAAAATGAAGTGTCGAGGCCGATACGTTCAGAAGAGCGTACAGGTACTTTTTACAAGATCATGACTGTTATGAACCGTTACGATTCGCATACGGCAGATTATGTAAAGGATTATACTAAAATTAAAGACCTTGCGCTTAAAGAAAAACAGCAAAAGGCTATTGCCAAGTGGAGTGATGCTAAGGTTAAGGAAACTTATGTTAAGGTAAATCCTGCTTACATGGATTGCAAATTTGTGAACCACTGGATAAAATAATGTTAGGTAAACAATAAAAATATTTTTAAGTTTGAAGCTAAGGAAACCCCTTAGCTTTATTTTTAAACCACACTATCAAAATATAAAATGTCAGACGTAGCAGCTATACAGAACTTAGTACAGAAACAAAAAGCGCTTAAACAGGAAATAGCAAAAGTAATTGTAGGCCAGGACGAAGTTGTGGGGCAGATAGTGCTGAGCATTTTTGCCGGAGGGCATGCCCTACTTGTGGGAGTTCCGGGGCTTGCAAAAACCCTTATGGTTAATACTATTTCGCAGGCGCTTGGGCTTGATTTTAAGCGTATACAGTTTACGCCCGACCTTATGCCGAGTGATATATTGGGTAGTGAAATACTGGATGAAAACAGGCAGTTTAAGTTTATTAAAGGCCCAGTGTTCTCTAACATTATCCTTGCAGATGAAATTAACCGTACGCCTCCTAAAACACAGGCTGCATTACTTGAGGCCATGCAGGAAAAGGCGGTTACTATTGCCGGGCATCATCATAAGTTGGCATTGCCCTATTTTGTACTTGCTACACAAAACCCTATTGAGCAGGAGGGTACTTACCCGTTGCCGGAAGCACAGCTTGACCGTTTTATGTTTGCCATAAAATTGGATTATCCAACTTTTGCTGAAGAAGTACAGGTGGTTAAAGCTACCACTGCCGATACTGCCAACAAAGTTAATCCGCTTTTCAATGCCCAGGAAATACTCGATTTCCAGCATCTTATACGCAGGATTCCTGTTGCAGATAATGTTGTGGAATATGCCGTAACGCTTGTGAGTAAAACCAGGCCGGGTAACCCGCTGAGTAATGATTATGTAAATACCTATCTTGACTGGGGGGCTGGCCCAAGGGCATCTCAAAACCTTATACTTGCTGCTAAAACACATGCCGCACTGAATGGTAAATATTCTCCGGATATTGAAGATGTACAGGCGGTGGCTACAGGTATACTAAGGCACAGGATTATTAAAAACTATCGGGCAGACGCTGAAGGCATCACTGAAGAAACAATAATAAAAAAGCTGTTTTAACCAACAGCTTTTTTTATTTCTCATTGTTTTATTAAAAATGATGAAAATTCATCTAAAAATTAAAATATTTGACATGTTGTTGAAAACGTGTGGATATTTTTTTGGTATTCGCAATATTTATAGTTATTTTTCGTTTTATTTTTACAATATACCTTATCTGAAAAATCTATGAAAAAACTATTGCGCTTTGCCCCGGAGCTCTACTTTATAGGTCTCGGTGTTTTTTGGGCCATAGAAAACTATTTTGCCAGCGGATATAAAAATTATATCGCATTGCTTTTGGTTTGGCTTATGTTCATTCAAATTCTTTATCAAAACCGTATAATGGGACTTATTTACGGAAATCTCACGGCAATGCTGTCGGGCTACATGCTTATGGCTACACTGTCTGAGTTCAGGGAATATGAAACACTGTGTGCTGATTCCCTTCTGCTGCTTATTTTTGGATTCGGAATTTTCCTTCCCGGTCTTGCTATGGGTGCTGCTATGATTTATAAATCACTGAAGGCAAAGCAAAAGTATGATGAAAATGTACTGACAGTTACCTATTAAATTATATAAAATCTATCTTTTGAAGCTGTTATCCCTTAGGGGTTAATGGCTTTTTTTTATGATTTAAACACAAATGTTTACGAATTGGCAATTTAGATTTGAAATTTTGCTAAATCCTGAATAAAACATTCAAAAACTTAAATTTATTGTATTATTTGCAGTATAATAGAACGTTTATAAATAATAATTCTTTGAAACTAAAGAAACGATAAAAATTTTTTAGTTAGTTTAAGATTGAGTAAATTTACAGACTTTTTACAAACGAACATAATTATACTACTATGGCTTTTGATATTGAAATGATCAAAAAGGTGTATGGGAATATG
Source organism: Flavobacterium sp. (assembly GCA_052039185.1). Lineage (GTDB taxonomy): Bacteria > Bacteroidota > Bacteroidia > Flavobacteriales > Flavobacteriaceae > Flavobacterium. The sequence continues at coordinate 7,185 of JBQGDS010000373.1, read as the reverse complement.
GCTGAACGCGTAGACAAAGCGCGCGAAATTGTAGGCCGTCCGCTTACACTTTCTGAAAAGATTTTATATTCTCACCTGTGGGACGGAACTCCTTCCAAAGCTTTTACAAGAGGTAAGGACTATGTAGATTTTGCACCGGACAGGGTAGCATGCCAGGATGCAACCGCACAAATGGCATTGCTTCAGTTTATGCATGCCGGAAAAACTAAGGTGGCAGTACCTACAACAGTACACTGTGACCACCTTATCCAGGCTAAAATTGATGCAAAGACCGACTTAAAACGCGCTAAAGAACAAAGTAACGAAGTTTTCGACTTCCTATCTTCTATATCTAATAAATACGGTATCGGTTTCTGGAAACCGGGGGCGGGTATCATCCACCAGGTAGTGCTTGAAAATTATGCTTTCCCGGGCGGTATGATGATTGGTACCGACTCGCACACTGTAAATGCAGGCGGACTTGGTATGCTTGCCATTGGTGTGGGTGGTGCTGATGCTGTTGACGTGATGAGTGGCATGGCATGGGAACTTAAATTCCCTAAGCTTATAGGTGTTAAGCTTACCGGTAAGCTTAGTGGCTGGACAGCTCCTAAAGATGTTATCCTTAAAGTGGCAGGTATCCTTACTGTAAAAGGTGGTACCGGTGCTGTTATAGAATATTTTGGTGAAGGTGCTAAAGCAATGTCCTGTACTGGTAAAGGTACTATTTGTAACATGGGGGCTGAAGTGGGTGCTACTACTTCAACTTTTGGTTATGATGATAGCATGGACCGCTACCTGCGTGCTACAAACCGTGCTGATGTGGCTGATGCTGCTAAAGCTGTAGCACAATACCTTACTGCTGATGACGAGGTTTACGCTAATCCTGAGCAGTATTTTGATCAGGTTATTGAGATTAACCTTAGCGAGCTTGAGCCACACCTTAACGGGCCGTTCACTCCGGATCTGGCAACGCCTATCTCTAAAATGAAAGAAGAAGCTATAAAGAATGACTGGCCTTTACAGGTACAGGTTGGCCTTATAGGTTCTTGTACCAATTCTTCATACGAGGATATTGCCCGTTCAGCTTCACTTGCCAAGCAGGTAGCTGAAAAGAAACTTACCACAAAAGCGAAATTCACTATTACTCCGGGTTCGGAAGTAGTGCGTTACACTATTGAGCGTGACGGATTTATTGATACTTTCGATAAAATCGGCGCTACTGTATTTGCTAATGCCTGCGGACCATGTATCGGTATGTGGGACAGGGAAGGTGCTGAAAAGGAAGAGCGTAACACTATTGTGCACTCTTTTAACCGTAACTTCTCTAAACGTGCTGACGGTAACCCGAATACTCTTGCATTTGTAGGCTCTCCTGAGCTTGTAACAGCGCTTGCTATTGCAGGTGATCTTGGCTTTAACCCGCTTACTGATAAGCTTATCAATGAAGATGGCGAAGAAGTAATGCTGGATGAGCCAACAGGTAATGAGCTTCCTCCTAAAGGTTTTGATGCTGAAGATCCTGGCTACCAGGCTCCGGCAGAAGACGGATCGAAAGTACAGGTTGTTGTAAGCCCTACATCTGAGCGTCTTGAGCTACTTGCTCCATTCGAGCCTTGGAACGGCGAAAATATTACGGGTGCTAAATTGCTTATCAAGGCATTTGGTAAATGTACTACCGACCACATTTCAATGGCAGGCCCATGGTTGCGTTTCCGTGGCCACTTAGATAATATTTCTAACAATATGCTTATTGGCGCCGTTAATGCTTACAACCAAAAGACAAATAATGTTAAGAACCAGCTTACAGGCGAGTATGATGCAGTTCCTGCTGTACAGCGCGCTTATAAAGCTGCAGGTGTGCCATCAATAGTAGTGGGTGACCATAACTATGGCGAAGGTTCATCTCGTGAGCATGCTGCTATGGAGCCCAGGCATCTTGGTGTTAGGGCGGTACTTGTAAAATCGTTTGCACGTATACACGAAACCAACCTTAAAAAGCAGGGTATGCTTGCCCTTACTTTTGATAACGAGGCTGATTATGACAAAATACAGGAAAATGATACATTTAACTTTGTTGACCTGAAAGATTTTGCTCCGGGCAAACAAATTACAATACAGGTAGTGCATGATAATGGTACAACAGAGACTATTATGGCAAACCACAGCTACAACGAAGGCCAGATTGGCTGGTTTGTGGCAGGTAGTGCGCTTAACCTTATTGCTGCTGCCGGCAAAAACGAAGAAGTAAACGCTTAATAGTATTTATATTTAATAGAAAAACCTCCCAACAGGGAGGTTTTTGTTTTTAATATGATATGTATCCGTTAGCTTACCTCCACACGCACTGGTCATCAATAAGCAGGTAAGGATAGTATTCTTCTGTCCAGTTGTTACCGTCGGTGGTGTAAGTCAGGCAAAGGGCATCGCGTTTTTCAGGAAGCCCGTCTGAGTTATTAACGGTAGCAATAACGTCATAAGCTATTGCTCCTGCTAAACTCATACTGCTTTTTATTTCCGCCGTAAAGTCTTCAGTAAGCATATTTATAATTTCCTGGCTATCGCCATCATCATAAATTACTACATCTCTAACTTCTTTGTCTACTATCTTAGCGCCAAACGGTTTGAAGGCACCATCCTGTTCAATATACCTTTCTGCTCTCTGAAAAATATTAACCTTTAGCCTTGCAATCATTTTATCCATAATGCAAAAATAAGTAACCTGATAGTGCTACTCAAAAATCCATAAAAAAATCCGCCCTTTGCAGCAGCGGATTTTTACCATTTATAATTAGGTTTGGTTTAGTTCTAAATCCTAGTAGTAGGTATACCTTCTTACTTTGGCAATATACTTCGCCAGGCGTATTACCTGGTGGCTGTAACCGTATTCGTTATCATACCACACATACATTACAATATTTTTACCATCGGCCGATACAATAGTAGCATTACTGTCGTAAATTGATGGCTGTGCAGTACCTACAATATCGCTTGATACCAGCTCGTTGCTCATAGAATATTTTATCTGCTCTACCAATTCGCCTTCAAGGGCGTAACGCTTCATGATTTCATTAACCTCGTTTACGTTGGTAGTTCTTTCTACTTCAAGGTTTAAAACCACAAGCGAACCGTTTGGTACCGGTACACGTATAGCATTAGAGGTGAGTTTACCCGCAAGTGACGGTAAAGCCTTGGCTACAGCACTTCCTGCACCTGTCTCGGTAATAACCATGTTAAGGCCTGCCGCACGTCCGCGACGGTATTTTTTATGCATGTTATCAACCAGGTTCTGGTCGTTAGTGTAAGCATGTATAGTTTCAAGATGCCCTTTTACTACGCCAAGGGTATCCTCAATCGCTTTAAGTACCGGGGTGATTGCATTGGTAGTACACGATGCTGCGGAGTAAATATCTACTTCTTCCGGGTTGTACTCATTATGGTTTACACCATATACAATATTTGGTACGCCTTTGCCCGGAGCAGTTAAAAGTACCTTGTCAATACCGTTTGAGGCAAGATGGCGTTTCAGGGCTTCCTCGTTAGTAAATGCTCCAGTATTATCTATAAGCAGGGCATCTTTAATACCGTAGTTAGTGTAAACAATATCTTCCGGTGCATTAGCGGTAATAATGTGTACGGTAGTACCGTTTATTATCAGTGCATTGTTTTCAGGATCGGCAATAACCGAGCCTTCAAAATCACCGTGGATAGAATCATATCGTAAAAGTGACGCACGCTTTTCAAGCAGTACTGCATCATTCTTGTCGCGGGTTACAATAGCTCTTAAACGAAGCTGTGTCCCTTTACCTATCTTGCTCATCATTTCACGTGCAAGAAGCCTTCCTATACGCCCAAAACCATAAAGAACAACATCCTTCGGTTTTATCTCCTGGCTTGATTTGGCGCCTCTCAGTTTATCTATTACAAATGCAGTGGCATCGTTATACCTGTCATCTTCAAGATGGTACTCATACGTCAGTTTGCCAATGTCAATACGTGATGGCGGAAGGTCAAGCGATTCAATAGCGCGTGCTATTTCAACAGAGTCGAATACATTGATAGGCTTTTGTACAAACTCGCCTGCATATTCGTGCAGGTTGATGATGTCGCTCACGTTCCTGTCGATAAGCTGGTTGCGGAAAAGTACCAGTTCAATAGACTTGTCGTACCAAAGGTCGCTAACGATTTTAATGAATTCAACGCCTGCCCTGCGCCTGTCGGCCTGGAAAGAAAGTTCTTTTTCGTATAATACGTTATTGTTCATTGAGATAGTGTTTGGGTTGTGTGTTATTTCGCAGCAAAAGTATAGATTTCAAACGTTTTCGTAAAAAAAAATTAACGCTTTTTCTACCGATTTGCACTATATGTAAAAAATTACGCAATAAACAAGGTTAATTAGTGGTAAAGTTCGGTTAATGTGTTGGTTTTTATAGGTTTTTGGGTAATTCGGTAGTAAATTTATTATGCTGAACGAAAAAGAATATGTCATGAAAACAATAGTACAAAAGCTTGGTTTCTGCATTCTTGCAGTAACAGCCTTGCTAACTTCAGGTAAAGCTGACGCCCAGATTGATTATATTGAAGATTTTAATACCGGGGCAAATGGATGGACCGAAGACGGGTTTGAATATACAACAGCCGGAGCCTGTGATGGTGCAGGCGCAATCAGGGCCAGGATTAATAATTCGCTTACAACAAAACAAGCATTTGCTACCGTATCGCCTTCTCTTGGCGTTTCTAACGGTGAAGAAGTTACTTTGTGGTACAGTTACAGCCTTTTGAAATATGATGCTGTGATTCCTTCTGAGCCTTTAGGGCTTCGGGATTTTGGACAGCTTGTTTTGGAATATGCTACATCGGCTAACGGGCCATGGACTACTTTAGATAAAATTACGCTTGCCAATTATACAGGTGAACAAGGTTGTACGGAACGGGTCTTAACTTTTACACCTCCTGCGGAAAATAATATTTATTTAAGGATATGGGCTAATCCAGGCCTTGAAAAAACGATAGACTATTTTGCGTATGTTGATAATGTAATTGTAAGCCAGGAAACAATATTAGTTGGCGGGGCAGGAAATCTTAATCCTGTGGTAGCTTATTCTAGTCCTGCCGATGATTACCTGCATTTAAAATATGACGGACTAATTAGTGAAGTATATATGTTTAACATGCAGGGTCAGGAAATAAATCTTGTTGCTACTGATAATACACTAGACAGGTTTGATATAAGCGGCCTTACAAAAGGGGAGTACATACTACGTGTAAAGGCAGATGATAATACCCAGCTCATCAATATTATTAAAGACTAAAACTTTAAAATATATGTTAATTTTATTATTAAATTAACATATTTAAAAAGATAGAAATCATACATTGCCTGGTCAATTGATTAAATATATAATGTATGATTAAAAAATTATGTTTTTTGCTGTTAGGATTTGTTATGCTGACAGCGCACAACGCAGTTGCACAAATTAATTTTTCGGAAGATTTTGAATCAGCCGGATGGACTGAAGGCGATTTTACTGTAACGGATATAGCTGTATGTAATGGTGCAGGCTCATTAGTAGGAAACGCTTTTGAATTTTGGGGATTTGCAATACCTGCCGAAGTAATCTCGCCAAGTATTGGAATATCTAACGGAAACCAGGTTGTTTTGAGTTATAATTATAAGCTTTTACAATATGACAGTGATTTGCCGGACACACCAACTCCAAACTCTCCATCATGGGGTAGCTTCACGGTTGAGTATTCTTCTTCTGCAACCGGGCCTTGGGAGTTGCTTGAAACAGTAAACAGTTCAAACCATATTGAAAGTGCTGATTGTGCTGAGAGGACACTTTTATTTACACCTCCTGCGGGGAGTGAGGTATACCTTCGCTTTCTGGCAAGCCCATCGGCAGGTGCCGACTTTTTTATATATCTTGATGATATAAGCGCAATAACGTCAACAGGTTGTTCAGGAACTCCGGCAGTATCGGCAGCAGTAGCTTTAAAATCCAATGTGTGCCTTAACGAAAATGTATCGCTTTCGCTGCAGCCGGTATATACCCAGACAGGATTAACCTTCCAGTGGCAATCATCTTCTGATAATATAACTTATACTAATATTGCGACAGGGGGCACGGGTGCAACTTATAGTGGATCACAATCAGCAGCTACATGGTACAGGGCAATTATAACCTGCCAGGGGGGTGGCCAGCCCGTAACAAGTACACCAGTACTGGTAGGTTCTACCGGTTCTGTGTGTTACTGTCCTGTAACTTTTATAGCAGGTGTTGAGCCAATTACGCTTGTAGATTTTGCAGGCATAAATAATGCTACATCTGCGGTGTTGGGAGGTGATGCCCAGGAAGATTTTACCGCATTGTCACCTGCCAATGTTGTTCAGGGGCAATCGTACACAATTACACTGGAAGGAAATACCGGAGGTGATGAGTATACAAGTTATTTTAAGGTATTTATTGACTTTAACGGCAACGGTAGCTTTGATGATGCAGGAGAATCATTTGAGGCAGGTACAATAACAGGGTCAGACGGTGAAGACGGGCAGCAGGCAACAGGAACAATAGCGATACCTGCTAATGCTCCGATAGGATTAAAGGCTATGAGGGTTATTAAGCTTTACGACTTATATCCTGCAACAGGATGTACCGATGAGACTTTTGGTTATGGCCAGGCTGAAGATTATAAAGTTATGGTGCAGGCAACTAACTCTATAGGTGAGTTTGGGGTAAATACAATTAAACATTTCCCTAACCCGGTTAAGGATATACTTACGATATCATACCATAGTGCAATAAGCGGGGCAGAAGTTTATAATATGATTGGGCAAAAAGTACTGTATCAGGCTATAAATGGCAATGAGGCAACAATTGATATGTCTAAACTTGCAGAGGGGAATTATCTTGTAAAAGTAGCCTCTGACGATGGAATAAAGACATTTAAAGTTATTAAGAAATAATATTAATTTTAACTCTTCACCTAAAGCCTTCATTGTAAAATGAAGGCTTATTTTATGTTTTCAATTTAAAATTTATAACTTTTTGTTATTTATGTGTTTTAAAATTACTATTTTGCAATACCATTAATCAAACTTTTTTAAAAATGACGAAAAAATTACATTTACTTTTTGCATTAGGAATGTTTATTCTCGGTGCAAAAAGTGCATCAGCCCAAATTAATTATACTCAGTCTTTTGAT
>JBQGDS010000372.1:0-11161 GCA_052039185.1 Flavobacterium sp. | reverse complement strand
TTCTCCTATACCCGTTTTTAAATTTATTTTCATGGTTTCTTTATTTTAAGTTTTGCACCCTGCCTAACCAATATTTCAGACCCTTCAGCCAAATATAAAGATAATGTTTCGGCATCTTTTAAAAATGCGAAGTTAGTGCCGTACACTTTGGCAAAGTCTACATTTACCTCATATTCTTTTATAGGGTAAATCTGCCAGCGCGGGTGTGCCACTTCATATTCTGATGTGGCAAAATCATTTATTTTAGTGTATCCCCAAAAATGCTCGGTTATAAATTCTTCCTCGCTATACGGTTTTATATCTACAGGTGTTTTGTCTGCTACAACCTTTAGCGTGTTCCACTCCCCTTTTTTCCATCCGTATTCTACTGTCAGGGTATCATCGCCTTCAATCCATTGGTGGCGTGTAGGCATTGTTTCATAGTTTTCATTGTACAGCAGGTTAGCTACAAATGTAAGCGCAGGCCGCGGTACAATCTCTTTAATAAAAACAACACCACGCTTATATTCTGCATTATCGCCATACTTAACATAAAACCGAAGGTTTATTTCCTCAAAGTCAACATGAAAAGGAATCCGCATCTTAAGCACTTTGGTATCAACAAACATAAAGCCCACAAGGCTCACGTAACATTTACCATCCCAAAAATCCAACTCTGTATTACAAGGCACATAGGGTTTAAGCACTTCAGGGTCTACGGCATAATTTACCATGACCAGCTTTCGCCACTGCGCATCAAGAAAAGTTCGTTTTTTGGGTTGCTGCATGTTAGATTAATATTCGAAAATACCATATTCACTTTTAATAGTAAGCTTTTTAGCTTCTGATGCCTGGACCCTGCCTACTATTTGCGCATCTACGTTAAATGATTTTGATATGGCAATAATATCATCAGCGATTTCCTGAGGCACATACAGTTCCATACGATGCCCGCAGTTAAATACCTGGTACATTTCCTTCCAGTCAGTATTACTTTGGTCCTGTATCAACTTGAACAACGGCGGAACAGGGAACAGGTTATCTTTTACAACATGTACATTATCAACAAAATGTAGCACCTTAGTTTGCGCACCACCGCTGCAATGCACCATCCCGTGGATATCTTTTGGTGTATATTTTTCCAGTATCTTTTTTATGATTGGCGCATAGGTACGTGTAGGTGATAGTACCAGCTTACCGGCATCAATAGGACTATTCTCTACTTCATCGGTAAGTTTTACCTTACCGGAATAAACCAGCTCTGCAGGAACAGAGGCATCGTAACTTTCAGGATACCTGTGGGCAAGGTAATTGTCAAAAACATCATGACGTGCAGATGTAAGTCCGTTGCTGCCCATACCACCGTTATATTCCATTTCATAACTGGCCTGCCCGTAAGAAGCAAGGCCCACAATTACATCACCCGAGCGTATATTGGCATTATCAATTACATCAGCGCGTTTCATCCTGGCTGTAACTGTGCTATCTACAATTATTGTTCGCACAAGGTCACCCACATCGGCTGTTTCCCCACCTGTGGAATGGATAGTAACGCCAAAGCTTTTAAGCTCTTCAATCAATTCTTCCGTACCGTTTATTATGGCAGAAATAACCTCACCCGGCACAAGATTCTTGTTGCGGCCTATTGTGCTTGACAGCATAATATTATCAACAGCGCCTACACACAGCAGGTCATCAATATTCATGATAAGGGCGTCCTGCGCAATACCTTTCCACACCAAAATGTCTCCGGTTTCTTTCCAGTACATATACGCCAGCGACGATTTGGTACCGGCACCGTCAGCATGCATAATAAGGCAGTAATCCTCATCACCCGTTAGGTGATCAGGTACTATTTTACAAAAAGCTTTTGGAAATAAACCTTTATCAATATTTTTGATGGCGTTGTGCACATCTTCCTTAGCGGCCGAAACGCCCCTGAGGCTATAGCGCTTGCTGGTATCAGAACTCATGTAGTGTAGTTTGTGTTGTTATGACAAAGATAAACTTAATGAGGGAATGTCGCAATTGTTTTAATATAGCAATTTATGAGATAGATTGCTTCGTCGTTCCTCCTCGCAATGACTGTCATTACAAGCGTAACGTAGTGAAGCGTGGCAATCTAATAAATTAATTATTTTCAATAACCAATACCTCTACCCTCCTGTTTTCAGCACGTTCTTCCTCATTCTTTTCCGGGATTGGGTTAATAGGCTCGGTAGTACCAAGGCCGTCAAAAGTAACACGGCTTTTTTCAATACCGTTTTGTGTTAGGAACATCATAACAGCTTTGGCACGCTGATAGGACAATTTACGTGGATCGCCATTCATGCAGCAAATATGCCCCAGCAGTTTTATCTTGAGGTTTTTATGGAGGCGCATAACCTCAAGCAATTCATATAGCTTAGGGCGGGACTCCGGCACTATGGCAAAAGTATTCTCAAAAAAGTTAAGGTTCTCAATCTTCAGCTTTTCACCTGCCTTAGCCTGGCCTACCTGTTTCATAAACACAGGATCCAATATAATTTCCTGCTTTGTTCCGTTAGGATTGGTCAGCACCATGCGGGTAGGATATTTTACCTCTTCCATTACAGGCTCCAAACCGAGTACTTCATTCTCACGGTGCAATTCTTTTTCAGGCAGGTAATAAATCACAGCCTTTCGGTTTTCAGCTTTATTTGGCGATTGTTTATGCAGCTTCCCGAAACTGTGTATTTTAAAATCACTTCTTGTTTTTACATTTCCCTTTACAAGATTATATACATATGTTACACGGCGCTGCGAAAGCGTATCATTTAAACCAACAGTACCATCTTCATCGGCATAGCCATTTATTGCTAATATTTTAGAAGTTTTGTTTTCAGCCATCCATGCTTCAAGCCTTTGGAGTTCGCTTTTTTTAAGGTCATTCTTATTACTGTCAAAATAAACAGAAAACTGTTCTTGCGCCGTAGCGAGTACAGGAAGTAATAGCAACATAAAAACTGAAAGCAGTGTTTTCATAAAATACAGATTTACAGGCTAACGAAATTACACATTATTTTAGTATAAGTTACATACCTGTTATTTGTATCTCTACGCGCCGATTAGCCTGACGTTCATACTCTGTTATTTCCGGCAGGCTGTAAACAGGTGATCTGCCGCCAAAGCCCTGATATGACAAACGCTCCTTTGCAATACCTTTTTTTATCAGATAATTATAAATTGCTTTCGCCCTCCGTTCGGAAAGGTTCTGTTCATCAGCACGGGAGCAGCATATATGCCCCTGTATATCAATACGCAGAGCAGGCATTGTTTTTAAAATCTGTACCAGGTCATCCAAAGCATCTTCGGCACTGTTAAGCACTTTATCGGTTCCGGGATTAAAGCCAACATTTTTGAGTTCCAGCCTGTCATTCTTCCTGGCTTTTTTAATATCCTTTGCAAGCTTAGTTATTTCTACTGCTTTAATACCTATCGATCCGCCTTCGAGTGATTCCGGCAATTTATAACGTATAACTACTATTCCCTCGTCAGATGCATTATCGGCGACATATTTTATATCAAACTTACGCTCCATCTTGCTTGCCACAAGTGCCTGCACAATTAAAAGCGTTCGTTGCCGTGAAAGTTCTTTATTGGCATTAAGTCCTGTATAACCTTCTACGCTTATAATATCAGCGTCATTATTGTAGGTTATCCATTCCCCAAAATTTACAGCCGACGTTTGCTGCAGTGTTGCACTATTGTCTTCAAAGGCCAGAGCAATTTCCTGTTGTGCAAAAGCTGTAAAATAAAGTAAAACAGTAAATAAGAGTAGTAGTTTTTTCATAGCAGATAATTTTAGTGATGTATAAAATTACTTTTAACTTACATATTAACAAAATAATCGCTATCATTACAAATAATTAACCGTTTAATTATCAATAATCTGTATCTCTACACGGCGGTTAGCATTGCGCTCCTGTTCATTTTTTTCAGGCAGCTTATATATGGGCGACTTACTGCCAAAACCTTTATAGGAAAGCCTTTCTTTTGCAATGCCACTCTCTACAAGATATTTATATACGGCTTTTGCCCTTTGTGTTGAAACACTTGTAATATCTACTTTCTGACAGCAAACGTGTCCCTGAATTTCAATTTTAAGTTTCGGGTTATCCTGCATAACTTTCAGCAATTCCTTTAAGACAGGTTTAGATTCAGGCACAACCTCATCAGAATGATTGTAGAAATAAAGTTTTGGAAGACGAAGCTTATCACCAACTTTTGATTTCAGGACAGCCTGTGTGAGTTGTGTAGCCTGTTTACTATAATAAATATCAACACGGCGCAACTGACTATCTTCTTCATCAGTTCCGGCTTCATTTTCGCCAAATCCCTGTTCATGAACAGAAGCAAGATCAAGCCCCGCCTCCTTTAGCTTGCCGTATACATAAGCTGCCCGCCTTTCTGACAGGTCCTGGTTATCCTCCGCATTGCCCACAGCATCGGTAAAGCCATATATTTTCAAAATTGATGCATCCTTATTTTCCGAAAGCCATTGACCTAGTTTTTCTTCTGATGCCTGATTCATTTCAGTCTTACCTGTATCAAAAAATACAGAAAACCTGTCCTGTGCCTGTGCATAAACCACGCTTTGTAAAAACAAAGCAATAAAAAGTAAGTACAATTTCATACAGATATTATTTAGCCGTTATATGGATTTCGACCCTGCGGTTTTCAGCGCGCTGTTCTTCATTCTTCTCAGGAATAAAATGTATAGGGCTCGTACCTGCATAACCACGATAGTCCAGCCTCTTTTTGGCTATGCCGCCTGCTATGAGGTATTTGTAAATGAGCCGTGCACGGCGTATGGAAAGCTTGTTGCTTTCCAGCCTGTCACAGCATATATGCCCTTCTACAGTTATTTTAAGTTTAGGATTTTGTTTCATGATCTCCAACAGTTCTTTTAAAACAGGTTCTGATTCTGGCACCATAACATCCAGTCCGTTAAAAAAATTCATATTAGGCAGCCTCAGCCTGTCTCCTGTTTTAGCTTTATCTACCAATTCAGTGAGGGTTAATGGAACAGGCTTTACCACTGGCTCAGTAGCATTAGTAACTATTGCAGTAACATTTTGTACCGGTTTATTATAGTAATGAATCATTACCACACGGTCGATTGAATTATTTTCCGAAAAAACAGTGGTTTCGCCAAAACCTTTTACTTGTGTTTCTGCTGCAACTTCATGACCGTTTTGTTTCAGCCTGTTTGCCACAAATGCTGCCCTGCGCTGTGAGAGCTTAATATTATATTCGGGTGTGCCAACACTATCCGCATAACCATATACATTAAGTATGTCAGCATTACGGTGTGTTTCAAGCCAGTCTGAAAATTTCTCCTGAGATGATGCTGTGGCTACATCTTTATCAAAATCAAAATACACAGGGAATTGTTCCTGAGCGAATGACAATAACGGGAAGGATACAAACAGGAAGAGTAGCTTTTGTTTCATGAAGGTGTTTTGGTAAAAAACGCTTTGCGCTTTAATTTATTGTAAATAAAAAACCTGCCGCAAAAAACGGCAGGTTTAACTCAAAAAAATTACTATGATTATCTTGTAAACAGTAACTCCCTATATTTGGTTAGTGTCCATATTTCATCATCTACCAAAAGTTCCAGCTTATCGCAATGACTCCTAATGATGTCAAAATAAGGTTTTACTTTATCGCAATAAGCATGTGCCATAGCTTCGGCATTATCAATTGTGTTGGCTTTCCTTCGCTCATCGGTCATTTCTTCAACCTTTGAATTTATTACGGATATATGCTCTGAAATTTCTTTAATAAGCACGATCTGCTCCTTACCAATTGTTTCAAATTCACTTCCGAATATCTCCTTAAGGCCTTTCACATTTTCAATAAGTACATTTTGGTAGCGTATAGCGGTAGGAATAACGTGGTTGCGGGCAATATCGCCAAGCACACGGCCTTCTATCTGTATTTTTTTAGTATACTCTTCAAGCTCAATTTCGTAACGTGCCTCAACCTCAACATGGTTCATTACACCCAGGCTTTCAAAAAGCTCCAGTGCCTCTTTCGATACCTTTGCCTTAAGTGCAGCCGGTGTCGTTTTATGGTTACTCAATCCGCGCTTTTCAGCTTCCTGCTCCCATGCTTCACTGTAACCGTCACCTTCAAAAATAATATTTTTGGTTTGCTTAATATATTCCCTAAGCACGTTAAAAATGGCATCATCTTTTTTCATGCTTTTGCCATCTATCAGTGCGTCAACCTCCTGTTTAAAGTCCCTCAGCTGCCTGGCAACAATAGCATTAAGAATTGTCATTGCATTAGCACAGTTAGCACTTGAGCCTACAGCCCTGAACTCAAATTTATTACCTGTAAAAGCAAATGGCGATGTCCTGTTCCTATCGGTATTATCCAGTAATACATCCGGAATTTTACCTACTACATTTAGTTTAAGGTCGGTTTTTTCTGCAGGAGAAAGCTTGCCGTTCGATACGCCTTCAAGCTCTTCAAGCACTTTGAACAGTTGCTGACCTATAAATACTGAGATAATGGCAGGAGGCGCTTCGTTAGCACCAAGCCTGTGGTCATTAGATGCCGTAGCTATTGAAGCCCTAAGCAATGACTCATTTTTATAAACCGCTTTTATAGTATTAATAAAGAATGTAAGGAACTGCAGATTACTCATTGGAGTTTTGCCCGGGCTTAGCAGGTTAACTCCTGTATCAGTTGCAAGTGACCAGTTATTGTGTTTACCGCTTCCGTTTACGCCCTGGAATGGCTTTTCATGGAAAAGCACTTTAAAATCATGACGCTCGGCAACCTTTTGCATTACATCCATTAAAAGCGAGTTGTGGTCAACAGCAAGGTTGGTCTCTTCAAATATAGGTGCAAGTTCAAACTGGTTAGGCGCCACCTCATTATGGCGTGTTTTTACCGGAACGCCAAGCAGCATACATTCATTTTCAAGGTCACGCATATAATTAAGTACACGCGTAGGGATAGAACCAAAGTAATGGTCTTCCAATTGCTGCCCTTTGGCCGATGTATGCCCTAAAAGCGTACGCCCTGTAAGCAGTATGTCCGGCCTGGAAGCTGCAAGTGCAGAATCTACAAGAAAATACTCCTGCTCCCATCCTAAAGTTGCAGTTACTTTTTTTACGTTTTTATCAAAATAGCGGCAAATTTCGGTTGCAGCTTCGTCAACAGCATTCAGCGCCCTTAAAAGCGGGGTTTTATAATCAAGCGCCTCACCGGTGTAGGATACAAATACTGTAGGTATGCAAAGTGTAGTACCGTATATAAATGCAGGCGATGTAGGATCCCATGCGGTGTATCCGCGGGCTTCAAAAGTATTTCGTATGCCTCCATTGGGAAAACTTGAAGCATCAGGTTCCTGCTGTACCAGCTGGCTTCCACCAAATTTTTCAACAGGGTCGCTGCCATCTAATGATGTTTCAAAAAAAGCATCATGCTTTTCAGCAGTAGTACCTGTAAGTGGCTGGAACCAGTGCGTATAATGGGTAACACCTTTAGAAAGCGCCCATTCCTTCATCCCTATAGCAATATAATCGGCTAGTCTCCTGTCAATTTTACTTCCGTGCTGTACCGCATTTTTTACGGCCTGGTAAGCTTCCGGTGTAAGAAACTGGCGCATTGCCTTATCATTAAAAACATTAGTACCAAAAATAGCGGACTTCCTGTCCAGCTCTTCCACCTTTAACGGCTTTCTGCCTGCGGCTTCTTTTAAGGCCTGAAAACGAAATGTTGACATGAAACTTAATTTTAATAGATTAGTTGTGTTATTACAGGGGCAAATATAGATAAAAATATTTATAAATTTTTTTATACCCCATTTTTTAGAGGGTTATAAATAAAATAAATAGAAACATAATAAAACATACCCCCCTTTTAAATATAAATGTATAATAAATTATTGCATACACATAAAACCGGATTACAGATTTCTCATTAAAAATCCTACATTTCTTAAATATTTTATAAAATACTTACAATTTTCTTTTCCGTGTTAAACTTTTTATAATCAAATTGCCGAATGAGTAGTAATTATATAATTTAGCCGATATAACTCCTTTAATAAATATAACCATGAACAAGAAAGTAGTATTAGGGATTGCAGCGGGAGCAGCAGCCCTTGGCGTAGCAGCTTATGTTATTAATAAAAGAAGGTCAGCCGGCAAATTTGCAGCTGAAGCTGAAGAAGCTAAAGGCACCTTTAAAAAGAAATTAACCGAACTGCAGCGCAAAGCACAAAAAGAATATAAGAACTCAGCATCCGAAGTTAAAGAGACTATCAATGCTGCTGCCGACAGGGCTACCAACTGGGTAAACAAATCCCACGCATAATTTACCTTCTGAAAAAGTTCCACACCTGATAACAACATGACGCATGAAAACGAGAAAAACAACCGGAAAAAACTTTCAGTCTTACAACAATCTTATAGAAAAGCTTTCAACTAAGGAAACTGTAAAAGACAGCAATGGCGTATTGCCTGAAATTTTGGTAATAACTACATTCCCTCCAAGGCAGTGTGGTATCGCTACCTATTCACAGGATCTTATTAAAGCGCTGAACGACCACTACGTGGATTCGTTCTCTATAAAAGTGTGCGCACTGGAAACCGATAACGAAAGGCACGAGTATACTGACCCATCGGTTAAGTATGTGCTTAACGTATCAGATCCGGAATCGTATAACTCGCTTTTACGCGCCATAAATGAAGATGACAATATCAAGGTAGTGCTTATGCAGCACGAGTTTGGCCTTGTACACGAAAGTGTAGCCAATTTCAATAGCTTTATTGATGATGTGAACAAACCGTTATCGTTTGTATTCCACACCGTGTTGCCAAATCCTAATGATGAATTACGTGCCAATGTACAGCATATACTTAACAGGGCCGATTCACTTATTGTGATGACGCACAATGCATCTGATATATTGGTACGTGATTACATTATAGATAAAGAAAAAATAGCTGTAATACCCCATGGTACGCACCTTGTACCGCACACAGACAAAAATGAGCTGAAAAAGAAATATGGTTTTGAAGGCAGGAAGATACTTTCAACATTCGGGCTCCTAAGCTCAGGTAAAAGCCTGGAAACCACAATTGATGCACTGCCAAATGTTGTAGATAAAAACCCTGATGCGCTTTTCCTTATTATTGGGAAAACACACCCTACTGTTGTTCTGCATGAGGGTGAGCGTTACAGGGAGTCTTTAGTTGCACGTATTGAAGAACTGGGACTACAAAATAACGTTACATTTATAAACAAGTATGTAGCTCTTGATGAATTGCTGGAATACCTGCAGATGACAGATATTTACCTGTTTACATCTAAAGATCCTAACCAGGCTGTAAGCGGTACATTCTCTTACGCACTAAGCTGTGGCTGTCCAATCATTTCTACACCTATACCGCATGCTATTGAAGTTTTAGCAGGCGAAACAGGAATCACTTTTGATTTTGGAAATTCGGCACAGCTTGCAGAAGCGATCAACACATTACTATCTGATAAAAATCTTAGACAGAAGATGGTACTGAACGGACTGCATAAAATTGTGCATACCGCATGGGAAAATTCTGCTGTGGCACACGCAAGGGTATTACAGAAAACTGCCGGTGAAGGAATTACGCTTCACTACAAAAACCCTGAAGTTAACCTAAGCCATATCAAGAGTATGACCACAGACTTCGGTATGCTGCAGTTCTCCAAGCTTAATAAGCCCGATATTGAATCAGGCTACACGCTTGATGATAATGCCCGTGCACTCATTGCCATGTGCCAGCATTATAAGCATTACAGGAATGCTGACACACTTCGCTATATAAACATTTACCTTGATTTTATAGCTTATTGCCAGCTGGAAGATGGCAGGTTCCTTAATTATGTGGATTATAAAAAGAATTTCACAAACCAGAACAAAAACGAAAACCTGGAAGACAGCGCGGGCCGTGCCATGTGGGCATTAGGCTATGTCGTTTCGCTATCTAACATCCTGCCGGAAGAAATGGGTAAAAAAGCAGAAAGCATGTTCCAAAAAACCCTTTCACTTACTAAAAATATACATTCTACCCGGGCTATGGCATTTATTGTAAAAGGATTGTACTACTACAACCGCCATAGTAAAGATGCTGATAACGTATTATATATAAAACTATTTGCTGACAGGCTGGTACAAATGTATCGCCACGAAGCCGATGCCGACTGGAAATGGTTTGAAGGTTACCTGACGTATGCTAACAGTGTACTGCCTGAAGCCATGTTGCTTTGCTATGCAATAACCGGTGAAAAAATTTACGGTGAGATCGCTAAAGAATCGTTTGACTTCCTGTTATCGATAATAGTGAATGACGACTCAATAAAAGTAATATCAAACCGTGGCTGGTACTTTAAAGGGAAGAACAAAGAGCAGTTTGGAGAGCAGCCTATTGATGTGGCTTACACAATATTTGCACTAAGAAAATTCCACGATATATTTAAGGAGGAAAAATACCTTAACATGATGGAAAACGCGTTTAACTGGTTCCTTGGCAATAACCATCTGCAACAGGTTGTTTACAATCCTTGTACAGGGGGATGCTTTGACGGGCTTGAGGAACATAGCGTTAACCTTAACCAGGGAGCAGAATCTACAGTAAGCTACCTTATGGCAAGGCTTACCATAAACAAATACTTTGGCAATCCAGATACAGTTTATTTCAGAAGAAGGAACAAAGCTGCAAAAGTAACAGCATAAAAATTGTAATATTTTTCTATCGAAAGAGAGCCGGTGTTATACCGGCTTTTCTGTTTCCACTATATAAAAAAAGCTGGTTTAAACCAACTTTTCTTTTAAGTATTACTTTTATTAGTTTTCTATAGTCTTTACATGAACATCTCCACCTTTTTGTTCAAGCGCGCTCATTACTGCATTATAATCTGATGTATCAATTGTGTTGGCAAAATATCCAGGAACAATTACAATCCTAAAGGTTTGATTTTGTGTATAGGCAGGTAATGCATTTAAATTAGCAAATTCATTTGATTGCATAAAAATTTGTATATCACCTGGTGTAAAATTAAAATCATAATCTATCTCTCCTCCATTATCAAAATATATTGTCCTTGGTATAGACTGCCAAACAGCAAAACCATCAATATCCACTGTCCTCCTATATACTAATAT
>JBQGDS010000371.1:0-11350 GCA_052039185.1 Flavobacterium sp. | reverse complement strand
TAAAAGTACCGACAATAAAACAGTTAGCAAAAAAGTTCTGTTTTAGTAGCAGTTTTTGATTTTTTCATAGAAAAAGGGGCGGTATAATTACTGCCCCTTTTATTTTACACAATCTTAAAAACAAAATTCCCGACTACAGTTTTGTAGTCAGGAATTAATTTGTTAATAGAATCAGTGCGAAAAGTCTATAAATTATATCTCGTTCTGTATTTCCTTGAGGCGCTTCTTTTGGTTGCGTAATACATCGCGCACATCACGCACACTGTTACGGGCAAAGCGTTGCACTTTGTTCAGCTTTGTAAGGAAACCCTCCATGGCAGTGCGGTCTTCAGTGGTAAGCCGACCGTTAAGCTCCTCAATAAAATGCTCAAATTCGTTGATAACCGTATCCAGCGAATCGTATTCTGTGCGTGCATCATCATACAACTCATTCAGCTCTTTCACAGCATCTTTAAATCCTGAAATTGTTTTTTTACGAAACTCCTGCTGTTCCTTTTTTGTTTTCTTGAATATACTCATTAGTGCGTGTTTGTTAACACGGCAAGTTGCCTAATTTCACCAATGTAAAATTTACGGGTTTGTTATGCTTTGGTTATATTAATTAGATTACAGAGGCCTGCAAATAAAAAAACCCTGACTTTATCAAGTCAGGGTTTGTACCTGGAGTGGGAATCGAACCCACACACCTAAGTACACGAGTTTGAGTCGTGCGCGTCTACCAATTCCGCCATCCAGGCATCGGTATTGTGGGTGCAAATGTAAAAAATTATATTTAATTCCTATAAAAATACCCCACAAATTGCTTTCTGCATCAAATTAAATTCCTAAATTTGCACCTCGTTTACACGACACAACACTAACTAACTACAAAACAACTAATTAAAATGCCGCATACAGAGCCGGAAGCAAAGATATTTGCATGTTCTCAAAGCGTCTACCTGGCAGAGAAAATAGCCGAAAGCTATGGCGTGCCGCTGGGTAAAGTTACGTTCTCTAAATATAGTGATGGCGAGTTCCAGCCTTCGTTTGAAGAATCGATAAGGGGTTTACGCGTATTTTTAGTATGCTCTACCTTTCCGAGTGCCGATAACCTGATGGAACTTTTACTGATGATTGATGCTGCCAAAAGGGCTTCGGCAAGGCATATAACTGCCGTAATACCTTATTTTGGCTGGGCAAGACAGGACAGGAAAGACAAGCCACGTGTACCGATAGGCGCCAAACTGGTAGCCAAATTGCTGGAAACAGCCGGTGCCACAAGGATAATGACGATGGACCTGCATGCCGACCAGATTCAGGGCTTTTTTGAAAAGCCGGTGGATCACCTGTTTGCATCAACCATATTTGTGCCTTATATAAAGTCTTTAAACCTGGAGAACCTTACAATAGCTTCGCCGGATATGGGCGGATCTAAAAGGGCATATGCTTACAGTAAGTTCCTGGGCAGCGACGTAGTTATTTGCTACAAGCAGCGTAAGGAGGCCAACAAAATTGAAACAATGGAATTGATAGGCGATGTTACAGGAAAAAACATTGTACTTATTGATGACATGATAGATACAGGCGGAACGCTTGCAAAAGCAGCCGACCTTATGATGGCAAAAGGCGCAATAAGCGTTCGCGCCATCTGTACACACGCCATATTAAGCGGTGATGCGTACGAAAAGATTGAAAGATCACAACTGAAGGAGCTTATTGTTACTGACAGTATCCCGGTAAAAAAGGATAGCGGTAAGATAAAGGTTGTAACCTGTGCTAAGCTTTTTGCTGATGTAATGCACATGGTACAAAACAACAACTCGATAAGCGGGCAGTTTTTAGTGTAAGAATTTTTATTTATTAATTATATATTTATTTCACAATGAAATCAATTACGATCAAAGGATCTGAAAGAGAAAGCGTGGGCAAGGCGGCAACGCGTGCGGCACGTAATGCTGGAATGGTTCCTTGCGTGTTATACGGAGGAGATCAGCCAGTACATTTTACTGCAGAAGAAATGGCATTTAAAGGCCTGGTTTACACTCCAAACGTACACACTGTAGTAATTGATCTTGAAGGCGGTAAGCAATTCAATGCTATTCTTCAGGATATCCAGTTCCACCCGGTAAATGACAAAATCCTTCACATCGATTTCTATCAGCTACATGATGAAAAAGAAATCACTATGGATGTGCCGGTTAAAATTGTTGGTAACTCTAAAGGTGTTATGGCCGGTGGTGTACTTCGCCTTAACCAACGTAAACTTAAAGTGCGTGCACTTCCTGCAAACCTTCCTGACTTTATCGAGGCTGACATTACAGACCTTGAAATGGGTAACAAGCTTTATATCACTAAGCTTCCTCAGGAAAACTTCAAGCTTCTTCAGCCGGACAACACTGTTGTTGCTCAGGTACGTATCTCTCGTGCGGCTATGAAAGCTGCTCAGGAAGCTGCAAAAGCTGCAAAAGCACCTGCAAAAGGAAAGAAAAAATAATTTTTATTTTTCCAATATATCAAAGCACTCCGAAAGGGGTGCTTTTTTATTTATAACTAATCTGTAATCCATAAACAAATCAACACATCGGCTAAAAAACTATCTTTGCATCATGAAATGGCTTACATCATTATTTAAGCAAAAGCAAACGACTGAAATTACTCACCCGATGAAAAAATTCCTTATTGCGGGCCTTGGCAACATTGGCGCCGAATATGTAAATACACGACACAATATAGGCTTTAAAGTACTGGATCATCTTGCAAAACAGGAAGGACTTGACTTTACCACCGCAAAGCTGGGGGCAATGGCTGAATACAAGCTTAAAGGCCGAACATTGTTCCTGCTAAAACCCAACACCTACATGAACCTTAGCGGAAAGGCTATTAAATACTGGCTGGACAAGGAAAATATACCTGTAGAGAACTTGCTTGTAATTACTGATGACCTCAACCTGCCTTTTGGCACTATACGCCTTAAAGGCAAAGGCAGCGATGGCGGGCACAACGGATTGAAAAGCATTCAACAGCTACTAAATACTGCCGACTATCCGCGTTTCCGATTCGGGATTAGTGATGCATTTAAAAAAGGACAGCAGGTAGATTATGTATTGGGCGAATGGGATGAAGAAGAAAAAGCAAAACTTACAGAAAGACTGGAAACAAGTGCAGAAATAATACGTTCTTTTGCACTTTCAGGCCTGGCTAATACCATGAGCACTTTCAACGGGAAATAAAAGAACCTGTGACATAAAATAAAAGAGGCGCAGTTAGCGCCTCTTTGTGTATTTAAACTATTTGTGGTTACTGCACCACAATACGTTTTACTTCTTTACGGTTGCCATCCTGCACAGTTACAAGGTATACTCCTGCTCCTGCATTACCAAGGCTGATATTACCTGAGAACAAGCCACTGTTTTCGTATGATTTACTCATAATCTGCCTGCCACGTATATCATGTACTAAAATCTGTACTTCGCTGGCAGAATCAGAATTAAACTCTACAGTAAAAGATCCTGAGTTAGGGTTAGGATACAATTTGAAATCCTGAAGACCATATTCATTAGTACCGGCTGTTGCCTGAGAGACACAAATACGCAGTGACCATGAATTCAGGACTCCCGCATCCTCTGGCTCAAAATCTCTGAACCCCAGCAACCACTGTCCTTGAGAAGATATACCGTTGTGAATTGAAAATGATTCCGCGGGTCGTATTGTACCTGTAACCGGGCTGGCGCAAATAACGTTATTTCCTGAATCGTCAAAAGTAACATTCATATTATCATTAGAACCACATTGCCGCACCCATAACGCATTCTGAGTATTTGTAGGGCTGGCCAGAATCAAGACAAGGTCTGACACATAAGAGTGGGCTATATTAACTGATACATCTATATCACTGATCGGACCGTTAACAGGTACACTAATTGCAGACGCTGAGTAAGCAGATGCGCCATCAGGGATTGGTGTCACTGTGCTGTTAGTATACGTATTACAAACCTCTGTAACTGTATAACCTATCGCAAAAGTAGTTGTATTCACAGCATAAAATATATTATTTACCGCCTCAACCATTATACGGCAGAAAGGAGCGGAAACACCCGCAGGCAGGGTTACTGATTCAGATCCGTCATTTGGCGTATTGGCAACTAGTGTATAAGGGAATGTAAGTCCGCCATTAATGGAAAGCTTAATATTAACCAGGGCAGTATTAACACCTGCACCGGTAGTACCGGCCACATTCCAGCTAATGGTTTGGGTACTTCCTGTTTCATAAGAAATATTAGCTGCATTTTGTGATGTAACCACAAAAGGTCCTGCGCCTGTAGTAACAGTAACCGTCATATTATCAGTTTTAGTCTGGCCTCCTGTAGCAACATTATCTCTTCCTGTAAGTGTGAAATTAAGTTGACGGTTAACTGTTGATACACTTTCCCAATCACTAGTCAAAGTACCATTAAGCACTTTTTCTAACTTAGGCATATACCTGTCAGGCGAAGTAGTTGGAGGATACGACCTGAAATTAGGGCCGTTTGGCTTAGTTGGTGATACCACCGAACCACCTCCTAAAGTAGCAGTAGATGTTGGGTTATCATTCTGTTCCCAGCAATATGTTGTATTGGCCGGGTTAACATTGGCTCCTACGGCCTTAAGTACAAATGCTGTGCCTCTTGGTATAGTGTAATTAGCCCCTGCTTCAATAACCATAGCAGGATTATTTATTGGTGTATTTACTGCACATGCTTTATTTTGCAGGTTAGCCTGTATCTGCGCAATGGTCCTATAAGTAAAATAAGCATCTGAACGCGCCTGTACATCAGTCAGTGCGCCGGTTATACCTGCATAGCTCATTATAGTTGAACCACTACCGGGCTCTACATTAGTACCATCACCTTCCACATCAAAACTAAAGGTGTGTGTACCGCCCAGCTGATGTCCCATTTCGTGGGCAACATAATCTATATCAAAGCTGTCCCCTTCAGGCTGCCCGTTGGATGGAGATGTTATACCGCTGCCTTTTTCATTCGCAACACATACACAGCCTATACAGCCTGCATTACCACCACCACCGGCAGCGCCAAATAAATGGCCTATATCATAATTTGCATTACCTATAACAGAGTTAAGCCTGGCCTGTAATTGTGCGTTCCAATTTTGAATACTATCATAAGGATCTGTATTAGGATTTGTGTACACGACAAGGTTTGTATTAGGAATAAGCTCCAGCTTTACAGCCAGGTCTATTGCATAAATTCCGTTGACACGGGTCATTGTAGCGTTCATTGCCTGTAGTGCATCATTTACGGTACCACCATGATATTGCGTGTACTCACCGGTAACCGAAAGTGCAAGCCTGAATTTTTTGAAAACCGCATTGCTTGCCATCACACCTCTTGCCACCCTGCTATCAAGCGCATCGTGTAACGCCCGGGTTTCATCAGTATAACATGTAAATGGCATTTTTGGCCCTTTTTTATCATTCCTGGTGAACAATATATAAACTTCTCCATCCTTAGTGTAAGGCTCTATAAACTCGCTTGATTTATCAGCCCTCATTATCATGGTCTGGATTCCTTTTGGCGAAAAACTAAAGTTTATGTTTGCCGAAGGATCCTCAATACCCTTACCTGCATAGGCTCTTATTTCAGGGTACATTGCCTGAAGCTCTTCATCAAAGTTAGAGTATTCGGTTACGCTGAAATGCTCCGTCTTGCCACCTTTTACCGGAACAGATATAACAACAGCATTAGTCGGTGTAGCCGCCCTCAGTGTTTGTTTCATCTGTGCGGCATCAAGCGTAAAGTAAGTTCCGTACACATTATCGTGTAATGGCTTTACTTCGCCTGCGGCAGCTTTTTCTTTGGTTACAGGCTTCCATGGATTTCCCTGCTGTGCCCAGGAAGACGCCACGCCCATAATAGCAAATAATACTATTAGTAATTGTTTTTTCATCTTAGGTTTTAGTTTTTTAATAGCGGACAAATATATTTCATTTTTAGGATTTTATTATAAATTCACACTATTTTTAACCTCATAATTAACTAATTACACGTTAGCATACTTACAAATGTAAATGTCATAATATTTAAAAATATAAGGGCTTAAAACTATTATTACAGATTGTATAATTAAATTTGCTTTTTAAACCATTGTCTTGAAAATTTTCAACTCCATATACGACTTTGACACACCCGGTAAAACCGTACTCACGCTCGGCACTTTTGACGGCGTGCACCAGGGGCACAAAACCATACTGGATAAACTTATAAAAAGCAGCATAGAAACCGGGAATGAAAGTGTAGTACTCACCTTTTTCCCACATCCGCGGATGGTACTACAGCAGGATTCAGATATTAAACTGCTTAATACAATCGGCGAAAAAGCACTGCTTTTAGAACAGGCAGGGATACAAAACCTTATTATACACCCTTTTGATCACACTTTTTCAAGGCTTACAGCCGAAGAATTTGTAAAAAGCATATTGGTTGACAGGCTTAACATCAGCAAGATAATTATTGGGTACGACCACCGCTTCGGGCGAAACCGCACTGCCACTATTGATGACCTTGTGGTTTTCGGGCAGGAATATGGATTTGAAGTAGAGCAGATATCAGCGCTTGAAGTAAATGAGGTTTCGGTTAGCTCTACCAAGGTTAGGAATGCCCTTACCGAAGGCGACATACAAACAGCAAATGCTTTTTTAGGTTACCCATACATGCTTACGGGTAGTATAGTAAAAGGAAAGCAGCTAGGCCGTACCATAGGCTATCCTACCGCTAACGTAGCAATAACCGAAAATTACAAATTAGTCCCGGCACAGGGCGTGTATGCTGCGACAGCAACGCTGGATGGAAAAACGTACAACGGAATGCTTAACATTGGCACCAACCCAACTGTGGGAGGCGCACAGCAAACCATAGAAATAAACCTGTTTGATTTTGACAGCGACATATATGGCAGGAAAATACAGATAAGCCTGCACCACAGATTGCGGAACGAAGTTAAGTTCCCATCAATTGAAGCATTAAAAGAACAGCTCGCACAGGATCGCCTTGATTCGATTTCCTTTTTTAATTCCACAGCATGAAAAACCGCCTGTTTGAGCAGATAGATAATTCCCCGTTAATTATTTTCAGGATATTCCTGGGGTTCCTGCTGGCCTGCGAAACTATTGGCGCAATATTTACAGGCTGGGTTGGTAACAACCTTGTAAAACCTCAGTTTACGTTTTCGCATATCGGTATGGACTGGCTGCAGCCCCTGCCCGGGTATGGAATGTACATTTATTTCAGCATTATGGGCGTTTGCGGGCTCCTGGTCATGATGGGGTATCGTTACCGCTTGAGTTTAGGGCTATTCACAGTATTGTGGGCAGGCACCTATTTCATGCAAAAAACATCGTACAACAACCATTATTACCTGCTTATGCTGGTTTGTTTTATAATGTTATTCCTCCCGGCAAACAGGTATTTCTCGGCAGATGTGTCCCGCAATCCTGAAAGAAAACAACTTACCATGCCCGCATGGTGCTCGTGGATAATGATAGTGCAGGTAAGCATTGTATATTTTTATGCTACTGTGGCAAAGTTTTACCCCGGCTGGCTTGATGGTACATTTACACGGCTTATGCTTTCGCAGTCACTGCACGGTTCTTTCGCTAACCTGGCAGTAACACCATGGTTTTACCTTTTTATTGCCTATGCAGGTATTGCATTTGATATGCTTGTTGTACCCTTGTTGCTCTTTAAAAGAACTCGCACCATTGCACTTATTGCCTCATTAGTTTTCCACCTGTTTAACTCCATTACACTCCAAATAGGCATCTTCCCGTTTTTTGCCCTAAGCTTTGTAGTATTCTTTTATCCGCCCGATAAAATGCGCCGAATATTTTTTAAGAATAAACCGGTAGTGACAGACCATACTCCTACCTACGAAAATTCGGGCATCTTTAAATATATATTTGTTCCATACATAATAACCCAGGTGTTACTGCCTCTGAGGCACCATGTAATAAAAGGTGATGTGCTATGGACAGAAGAGGGCCACAGGTTAAGCTGGCGCATGATGCTGCGCTTTCGTGATGGTACTGTCCAGTTTAGGGTTGTCGATAAAAAAACAGGTAAAGAGCTTCCTTACAATCCTGCACAGGAACTTACTCCTAAGCAATACAGGGCAATGTCTCATAAACCCGACATGATATGGCAGCTATGCCAGCGTGTAAAAAAACAGTTTGCCGAAAAAGGGCATGATGTTGCCATTTATGCAAACTGCAAGGCATCTGTAAACGGCTCACCATACCGTTATCTTATAGACCCAAAAGCTGATATTGCATCTGTAAAATGGGATTATTTTTTTCATGACGATTGGGTTTTGCTGTATGATGAAAACGGCAAAATCGTGAAATAACCTAACTACATTTAGTCATACTTCATTTATTAAAATTTTATTAATCAGCATACTGTTGATTTTATTTATAGCTAACTTTAGTTTATGATAATGCAGAAATGCAGCGCGTGTAAATTGTAATTATTTCACATTCAATACATTAACTGAATATAAACACAAAAACATAAGCAGCTATGAAACTTTCAAGAGTATTAGTAAACGGTATAATTATTTTTGTATGTATAGCCCTGTTTTTCCTTTTGATGGAAGTACTGGGACTTTCAGACCAGATTTATTTAAGGCTAATAAACTTTGTATTCGTTATTTATGGTATTAACAGGACCATTAAGCAAAATTATGATGACCATACGTACGGTTATTTTACCAACCTGCTTTCGGCCATTACTACAGGTATTGTAAGCCTTGTGCTGGGGCTGGCTGCCTTTATTGCTTATGCAGAATACAGGGGCGAAGACGAATACCTTCACAAGTTTGCCGAAGCTTATATATTTGGTGGCGGAGACCCATCAATATATCAGTTTGTTATAGGCCTGGGGCTTGAGGGTGCAGCTGCATCAGTAATTGTTTCTTTTGCCCTTATGCAGTACTGGAAAGATAAAGTAGAAAAAATCAATAAGGTAGACGATGCTGCCCACCGCACTTCGGATATTTAATCCATATGACAAAAATCTTAAAAGGCTCCTGTTAGGGGCCTTTTCAATTTAGCTCCAATTAATTATTATATTTGATGGAAATATCACACAGTGAAACTTCGCGCTTTACATACCGGAAAACTGCTCATGGCCCTGATGCTTTGGCTGATTTTCTGCGCAACTGCTCTGGCAGACAATACTGCTAAGTGCGACACACTTATAAAGCGAGGCATTGAGGCCATGTGGCAAAAAGACCATGTAAAATCGCTTGAGCTGCTTACCCAGGCACGTACCCTTGCCGAAAAGAACCGGTGGTACAAGCAGCAATTTCTTGCCATAAACAATATAGGCGCAAATTATTACACCATGCTTGATTATGGCGAAGCGCTTAATTCTTACCTGGAAAGCTATACCCTTGCCGTTAAGCATCTGGAGCCTAAATATGAAATGGTAGTGCTTAACAATATTGCCATTTTATATTCTAAAGAAAAAAATTACGAAAAAGCCTGCGAATACTTTACCAAGGCCTACAATATAGCCCGGGAGAATAAAGACTGGGTAAAAATGGGGCTCTACTCCATGAATTTGGGTAATGTGGCCAACGAAAAAGGCAAGCCCGAAGAAGGCCGCAAACATATCCTGGAAGCATTACTCCTCCTAAAACCACAACCCGAAATGCTGGCAATGGCCGAAATGGCACTAGCCGAGAACGACCTGCTACTGGGTAACCCGCGACAGGCAAGGGAAAAAGCACAGCAACTGTACCGCAGTATAAAAAACCTTAATTATAACGATGTGGGCGTATCACTGCTCATGGTTATAACTAAAAGCTACAGCCGCGAAAATAATTTTACAGCCGCCGAAGCAAGCGCACTGAAAATGCTTGCCGACAAACCTAATCTTGAAACCAAAAGGGCGCTCTTCAACCTGCTTTCGGAAACCTTTTACAAAAGCCACCGGTATGACAAGGCATTGCAATACAAAGACTCGGTTATTGCTGCAGATGCGCAGCTTAATGAAATTAAGAACGGGCGCCTTTTTGAAAACAGCAGGGTTAAGTTTGAAATACAGGATTACAGGAACCAGATAGCAATAAATGAAGAAAAGCTTGCTTCCGAGCGCCGCTTATATCTATATAGCATATTAGGCATTATAGGTGTGCTTACCATAATCATACTGGTGTTGCGCAACATAGCTGCGGGCCACAGGCAAAAGAAACTTATTGCAGAAAAGAACCAGCAGATGACTGCACTGGAACTTGAAAAAGAAAAAAACAACCATCTGCTCCTTGAGCAACAGGTACGCGAAAAAGAAACCCAGTTACTACTCGAACAGGAACGGCTTAAAAACGAGGTAGAATCGCGTAACAGGAAACTTTCGGCAAAGGCGTTATACCTTTCTGGAAGAAATGAAATGATCGAGGAAATATTGCTGTCACTTTCCGCAATACCTGAACTGGCTAAAGACAAAGCCCTGAACAGCCATATAAAAACACTGAAAGAGCATTTGAAAAGCGATGATGAATGGGACAGTTTCATCACCCATTTTGAAGAAGTGAATCACGGTTTCATAACACGGCTTAAAACTGCACATTCTTCACTAACAGCTAATGATATACGCTTTATTGCCTATATCTATATGAACCTTAGCACCAAGGAAATTGCCACAATGCTTAACATTACACCTGAAGCATGCCGGAAGCGAAAAGAACGCCTTGCCGATAAAATGCAGATACCGGCAAGCATGTCATTATACGACTACCTGTCGGCAATG
Source organism: Flavobacterium sp. (assembly GCA_052039185.1). GTDB lineage: Bacteria > Bacteroidota > Bacteroidia > Flavobacteriales > Flavobacteriaceae > Flavobacterium. The sequence continues at coordinate 566 of JBQGDS010000371.1, read as the reverse complement.
GAAAGAACTCCCGAGTCTTAAATTTTAGGAAAATTTTGGGGAATACCCCGTTTTACAATTTAGTAACGTTGCTTAAATTTGTTAAGATGTCTTTCAAACAACGTCTGCTACGCTATGGCAATTGAACTTATAGAAATTGAACGTGTAAAAACTATTTCGAAAGAAGATTTTTACAATAACTATGTTAAAAAACAAAAACCGGTAGTTGTTGAGCAGCTTACCGCCGACTGGCCTGCTTATGAAAAGTGGAAGCTGGAATATATAAAAGAAGTAGCCGGCGATAAAACAGTACCGCTTTATGATGACAGGCCGGTATCGCACAAAGATGGTTTTAATGCAGCCCACGCCGAAATGAAAATGTCGGAATATATTGACCTTATGCAAAGCAGGCCTACCAACTACAGGATATTCCTTTATAATATAATGAAGCAGGTGCCTTCACTACAAAAAGATTTCCGCTGGCCGGACCTTGGCTTAAGGTTGATAAAGCAATTACCGATGCTTTTCTTCGGGGGCGAAAACTCAAAAGTATTCATCCATTTTGATATTGATTACTCTAATATACT
>JBQGDS010000370.1:0-3064 GCA_052039185.1 Flavobacterium sp. | reverse complement strand
AAAAACAGAATAAAATACTGCGCTTGTTGCTTTTAGTCTTTCCATAATAATTCACTATTTCTGCAACTGTGGTTGTACCCGTAGCATTATCATCGGCACCATTATAAATATTATCACCATTCACCGCATTTTTAGCTATCCCGATATGGTCATAATGTGCACCTATAACTACAAACTCATTCTTCAGCTTGGGATCGGTACCTTCAATCCAGCCTACAATATTAAAGGCAGGCTTGTCATAATTGGAAAGTGTATCCCTGTATGTAGCAAAATTAGGTTTTACATTGTTTTTCCTGAAAATCTCTTCCAGGAAAACTGCCGCTTTTTCTATCCCTTCGCTGCCTGTGTCCCTGCCCATAAGATCATCAGAAGATAAAAACTTAAGCGTTTGTGAAACTGATTTCTCATCAACTTTATACTCTTTGGCACCAACTTTTTTAGTTTGCGCAGAAAGCGTTAATGTACCTGCAACAAGCAGTAACGACAGCAGTAATTTTTTCATGTTTGGAAGTTTTGTTATTGCTAAAATAGGCAAAAACCTTTATATCCTAAAAAGTAATATTACCCGCCAGTTCCCTAAGCGCAATTTCTGATATTTTAGCATTGAACTGCGCTGTGCTGTTGCGTGCGAGTGCATTTACAAAATTCAGCTGGGCTGTCCTTACCTCAAGCGTGGTGATTGTGCCTATGCGGTATTTCTCCATAGTTATATCCAGGTTTTGCCTTGCAATTTCCTCATTTCGCTTTTCAAGTTTCACAAGTTCCAGATTGGTAAGATAGGTTTGATAGGCAGTCATCAACTGGGAGTTGATAGATTGTGTTTGCTGCTGAATCAATATATCACTGTTGTTAATCTGGAGCTTTGCAATCCTTTCATTACGCGTCTGCAAAAAACCGTTGAATATATTTATTGATGCCGAGATGCCATAACTAAAACCACGCCCCCTGTTTTCCCTGGCGAAGCCAAGGCTGTTTTCTGATTCGGTAAAAATATAACCTGTATTCAGCCCTATCTGTGGATATCGTGCAGACCGTACCTGTTTAAGATTCAGTTCCGCTACCCGCTTATTAATTAAAGCAATTTGTATTTGCGGGTTTTGCTGACCGGCCAACCCCATAAGATCGCCAAGTTTCAGCTGACTATCTATTACAACGGAATCAGCAACTGTAAAACGCTCCTGAAGATCGCGTGCCATAAGCTCATTCAGCAAGGTCTTTGTATTTTCATGAAGCTCTTTCTGGCGAAGGTAATTGGTTTGATCAGTATTCAGGTCTACCTGGGCGTTCAGCACTTCAAGCTTAGCCGCCTTACCTATTGTAAAACGATTTTCGGCAGTGGTAACACGTTGTTTTGATATTACAATAGCAGTGTCAAGCGCCTGGAGCATCTGTTGCTGCTGAACAAGGTCGAAGTAAGTTGTCATTACATCGCTTACACGGGTTAGTATGGTAAGTTTCAGTTCGGCCTGGCCCTGTTTTTCCAGTTCTTTAAGCTGGTCATAGCGGGCAAACATACGGAAACCGTCAAACACTGTCCAGCCCAGGTTAACGCCATATTGCATGTTGTTATTACGGGCATTATCAAGCGTTTGGAGTGTACCATCGGCACGGGTCTGTCTGCTGTTCTGTATTGCATTATTTTGCGTAAACGTGCCTGAAAGGTTAGGCAATAAACCTGCATTTGCCCAGCTTACATTTTGTTCGTCAGCCTTCAGGTCGTTTGATGCCAGTTTGATGTCATAATTATTTTCGAGCGCTATGGCTACTGCCCTGTCTACGGTAAGCAGTTCTCCTTTTGGTTTGGTAACAGTATCCTGCGCGTTGGCTGCAATGGTACAAAACCACAATGCCAAAAATATCTTCAGTTTCATACTCTGCATTATTTGTTTTCCAGTTTGTCAAACTCAGGATGGCGCTTTTTAGGCCTTGACCACATATAGTAAATAGCCGGTATTACAAAAAGTGTAAGCACTAATGAAAATACCGTACCACCCACAATTACCACACCCATACCTATACGGCTGGTTGATGCTGCGCCCAGCGACATGGCAATAGGTAATGCTCCAAGCGCAATGGCTAAACTTGTCATTAATATCGGTCGAAGCCTGGATTCTGATGCCTCCATAATGGCTTCATATTTTGGTTTGCCTTCTTCTCGCAGCTGGTTGGCAAATTCGACTATCAATATACCATTTTTGGTAACGAGCCCAATGAGCATGATAGTACCAATCTGGCTGAAAATATTCCAGGTTTGCCCAAAAAGCCATAGCGATAATAATGCACCTGCTACAGCCATTGGCACAGTAAGAATGATAATAAACGGATCGATAAAGCTCTCAAACTGTCCTGCAAGTATCAGGTATATAAGCAATAGCGCCAGTCCGAATGCAAATAATGTATTAGAGCTACTCTCCACAAAGTCACGCGACTCACCACTAAGATCAGTAGAGAAAGTGTCATCAAGTACTTTTTCTTTAGCGCGTTCCATAGCCTCAATACCATCGCTTATACTCATACCCGGTGCAAGCCCTGCCGATACTGTAGCACTCATAAACCTGTTGTGGTGATACAGCTGTGGCGGACTGCTTTCTTCTTTTACCGATACAAGGTTATCAAGCTGAATAAGTTGTCCAGTATTGCTTTTAACATATACCGATGTTAGATCGATAGGTGCATCGCGGTCCGGCTTATCAAACTGGCCCATAACCTGGTATTGTTTGCCGTTCATCATGAAATAGCCAAAACGCTGTCCGCTTAATGAAAGCTGAAGTGTTTGCGCAACATCAAGCAGTGATACACCAAGGCTTTGCGCTTTTTCCCTGTCAATCGTTACATTTATCTCAGGCTTGTTGAACTTCAGGTTTACATCGGTCATGGAAAATGTTGGGTCTTTTGCAATCTCATCCATAAATACAGGAATCTTTTCCTGCAGCTTTTCAAAATTGGGCGCCTGTATAATGTATTGTATCGGGAAACCTCCCCTGCGGTTTACTGCAATTGTAGGCTGCTCTGATACTGATGTACGCGCTTCGGGGTAACGCTTGGTCCACTTGCTCAGGTCTTC
>JBQGDS010000369.1:0-3653 GCA_052039185.1 Flavobacterium sp. | reverse complement strand
AAAGCTTAAAGCTTCGCCTTGCGTTGCCTGTTGCGATGCATCTCTTAATATCGCATGACCATTAAGCTTGTATACCATTTGTGTAAGCCCGGAGCAGTCTATCCCGAAAGGTGTTTTACCACCCCACAGATAGGGAGCGTTGAGGTACAGGAATGCGGTATCGACAATACTTTTTTTCGGATTAACGCTGCTTACCTCAAGTCCTTCAAAAACGAATTGCTGTGTATTGATGTCAGCATGTTTCAAGAAAGCTATTGATGCACCCAAAGGTATTGGCAAAAGGCTGTTTTGCGGATTGGTTATATACTCTATCAGGTCACCGTTTAAAACGATAGGGCTACCGGTAAGCCTGTTGTAGGCATCCTCACTTATAAAGTCAAACTGCTTGTTGTCTATCCAACCGTTGTAACCGTCAAAGGCAAGTTCAATCTTTGACCATTTTTCGGTTTGTTCCAGTACTTTAAAATGTTCCCCGAACAAAACCTGCGATGTAAGTTCGCTCCTGTCGCTGGGTTCCAGCCGCAGTGGCACAATAGCAAGATTACAGATACCAAACATTAATTTCTATTGACTATTTATTATTGCTTTTTTAACGTTGCCTGTAAAAGCAGGCGCTGCTTTCAAATAACCACAAATATAGCAGTTAATTTGTAAGCAGCGCCAATATGATTTGCTGTTTTCAACCGAAGTTAATAACAGTTTTTATATGTGTTTAATTAAGCACGTTCAATAACAATAGCCGAAGCGCCACCGCCACCATTACAAATAGCCGCTGCACCAATTTTAGCATTGTTTTGTTCCAGTACACTTAACAATGTTACAATAATCCTTGCACCTGAAGCGCCAAGCGGGTGCCCCAGTGATACAGCACCGCCGTTCACGTTTACTTTTGCAGCATCAAGACCAAGAATTTTGCTGTTAGCAATTCCTACTACTGAGAACGCTTCGTTAAATTCAAAGAAATCAACATCGTCTTTTTTAAGTCCAGCCTTGTCCAGCGCTTTTGGAAGTGCTTTCGCAGGAGATGTAGTGAACCATTTAGGCTCCTGTTCTGCATCAGCATAGCTCTTTATGTAAGCAAGCGGTTTAAGGCCAAGCTCATTAGCCTTTTCTTCACTCATTAATACAAGGGCTGCAGCACCATCGTTAATTGTAGAGGCATTAGCTGCAGTAACTGTACCTTCTTTAGTAAAGGCAGCGTTAAGCGTAGCTATCCTGTCAAGCTTTACGTTTGTATATTCTTCATCTTTGGCAACCATTACAGGATCACCCTTGCGCTGAGGTACAGCAACAGGCACAACCTCATTGTCAAATTTACCTGCATCCCAGGCTGCTGCCGAACGCTTATATGATTCTATTGCGAATGCGTCCTGTTCTTCACGGCTTATGTTGTATTCTTTAGCACAGTCATCGGCACATACACCCATAGCATTATTGTCATAAGCATCGGTAAGGCCGTCTTTTTGTAATCCGTCTATCATTGTAGCGCCACCAAATTTAACGCCGGTCCTCATTTGTACATAGTGTGGAATAAGACTCATGTTTTCCATACCGCCTGCAACCACAACATCAGCATCGCCACACATAATAGCCTGTGCACCCTGCATTACGGCTTTCATACCGCTGGCACAAACTTTATTTACAGTTGTAGCAATAACATTATCAGGTAATCCTGCCTTGCGCGATGCCTGCCTTGCGGGTGCCTGGCCCACGCCTGCCTGCACTACATTACCCATTAATACTTCATCTACATGCTTGCCATCAAGGCTTATTTTATCTAAAGCTCCTTTTATAGCAGCTGCACCAAGGTGCGAAGCCGGTACTGTTGAAAGTCCGCCCATAAAGCTTCCTATTGGAGTTCTTGCTGCCGAAACTATAACTACTTTCTTGCTCATTGTATTTATATCTGTTGTTTGTTGTTAACGTTGCGAATTTAATGAAATTTAATATGTATAAAAATAAAGTGTGTAAAAATTGTTTTTAAAACAACTTTTTTGTTGAATAATATGAAATGGAAAGCCGTTGAATAGCATTATTTGATTATAAATTCAGAATAATATAAATTCCTATATTTACCAATCTGTTTTGTATTGATCAACATGAAGAAATTACTGTATGTATTATTTTTATTTCCCGTTGCGCTTTTTGCGCAGGAAATAGCTGTGCTTAAATATTCGGGAGGAGGAGACTGGTATGGTAATCCTACCGCATTACCTAACCTGGCCAAGTACTGCAACCAGAATATTAATACCAAAATAAACCCTAAAACAGCCACGGTAGAGGCGGGCAGTGCTGATATTTTTTCGTACCCTTTTATACACATGACAGGGCACGGCAATGTGGTTTTTAGTGATAATGATGTTATCAACCTGCGTAATTACCTTACTTCGGGAGGTTTCCTTCATATTGACGATAACTACGGTATGGATAAATTTATCCGTAAAGAATTAAAAAAAATATTCCCTGATAAAGAACTTACCCCGGTTCCCGTATCACATAAAATTTTCCAGGGGCCATTCCTTTTTGCTTCAGGATTGCCTAAAATACACGAGCATGACAACAAGCCACCACAGGCTTTCGGTATTTTTATAGACAGCAGGCTTGTACTTCTGTACACTTTGGAAACCGATCTTGGTGACGGCTGGGAAGATGCCGAAGTGCATAACGATCCACGCGAAGTTCGTGAGAAGGCCCTGAAAATGGGAGCTAATATTGTTAATTACGCTTTCACGAATTAGGAATTTATATCTTTTGATTTGTGCCTGTTTGGTTAATCTTGTATTAACGTCACGCCATATTTAGTAATTTTTTTCATACATTCGGTATCAGTTAACACTATTACTATTTATGGTTACTTCTAAAACTATTGCCCATGGCATTATCAGGGCGCTGCTTATAGCTTCAGGCCTTTTCATACTACTTTGGCTTTTATATAAAATACAATCGGTAATTATATACCTTTTTGTGGCGCTTATTGTAAGCATGATAGCCAGCCCTATTGTATATTTCCTAAAGCGCAGGCTTAAGTTCCCACATACATTGGCGGTAGTGGTAACCCTCATTTTTTTACTGAGCCTCCTGGCCGGTTTTATAATGATGTTCGTTCCGCTAATTGTAACACAAAGCGAAAATCTTTCATTATTAGATACTGCCAAGCTTGAGCAGGACTTTAACAGCCTGCTAAACCAGATTAACGGTTATTTCTCTGACCATAATATAGATTCGCAAAAGCTTATCAAACAGGCCAATCTTACCTCAAAAATAGATTTCAACTTTATACCAAATTTCATCAATTCCTTACTAGGTATCCTTAGCGGATTTGGTATAGGCCTGGCATCTGTGCTGTTTATTACTTTCTTTTTCCTTAAAGACAGGAAACTGTTCGCCGTTGCTGCCAAAAAAGTATTGCCCGATGCTCATGAAGATAAGATACTAAATTCCTTCCGTAAGATCAATTACCTGCTAAGCCGTTACTTTATCGGGCTTATTGTTCAGATGCTGGTTCTGTTTATTTTATACCTGATTACACTTCTAATTTTCGGTGTGCAAAATGCTTTCATCATAGCATTTGTTGCTGCACTGCTAAATATTATTCCGTATGTAGGGCCAATTATTGCTACTGTGCTTGTAGCGTTGCTTACTATGCTGGGGCT
>JBQGDS010000368.1:0-5806 GCA_052039185.1 Flavobacterium sp. | reverse complement strand
CATACAATATAGAGCCGGAAAATGTTAAACCTGTTTTTGTAGAGAAAAAAGGTTGGGCTGCCGATCTTACAGGTATGACTACCTATGATGAACTTCCTGCTGAACTGAAAGAGTATATTGAGTTTATTGAAAAAGAACTGGAAGTGCCTATTAAAGTTATTTCGGTAGGGCAGGACAGGAAACAGACGATCATGAAATAATATTCAATATAAATTGAATACTACAGCCCCAACATTTTGTTGGGGCTTTCTTTTATACTTTCCTCTTCATTTATCCGTTATAAATATGCAGATAAACGGCACGGCAATTGTATTGTATTTTGCGTAAATTTGCCCAAATATCCAAAAATTGAAAAAACTCTTTTTCTTTATATTTTGCCTGTTGCTATCGGCAAACGCGGTAATGGCACAAAAAAACCAGAAAAAGCCCGCTAACCTTGTTATCGAGCATTCTGATTTTATCGATATGAACCAGACAGAGGTGCCCGGAGCAATAATATTTACCGGCAATGTTCGCGTTTGGCATGACGGGGTGCGTATTACATGTAACAAAGCCTACCATTTTAAAGATGAAAATTACCTGAAGGCCTTTGGTAATGTACAAATGAACCAGGGCGACACGCTTTATATGAATAGCCGCTATGCCGAATATAACGGCAACAGGAAGTTTGCCTATGCCACAGGAAATGTAAGTATGCGCTCGCCGGATATGACACTTACTACTGATACCATTAATTTTGACCGTACCATACAGCAGGCCTATTACAATTCCTACGGAAAAATTGTTAATGGCGAAAATACCCTTACCAGCAAGTCAGGACGCTATTACATGAACCAGAAAAAATATCAGTTTTTAACTGCTGTTACACTTACCAACCCGAAATATGTACTAAAGTCCAACCATCTTGATTATTATACCAATTCCGGGCATTCGTATGTTTTCGGGCCAAGCACTATAACGAGTAAGGAAGATTACATCTACACCGAAAAAGGGTTTTATGACACCAAGAAAAACCTTGCGAATCTCTACACTAACTCCTTCATCAAATACGGCACCCGGATTATACGGGCCGATGAAATTTACTATGACCGGAATAAAAGTTTTAGCAAGGGTATAAATAATGTGAGCGTTACCGATACGGTCGAGAAGTTTAAAGCAACAGGCCATTACGCCGAAGTGTATCGCGCAAAAGATTCGCTGTTTTTAACCAAGCGGGCTCTGATAGCTACAGTGGCCGAAAATGATTCGGTTTTTACGCATGCCAAGAGAATTGTTATCACGGGTAAACCCGGTTTCCGTATTATTCGTGGCTTTAATGATGCACGTATCTATAAAAGCGATATGAGCGGTAAATGCGACTCCATACACAGCGATGAGGCCAGGGGGCTCACACAACTCATAAAACGCCCTGTAATGTGGAACGGCGTTAACCAGCTTACGGGTGATGTAATGCATCTTATATCGAACAATAAAACCGAACAGCTGGACTCACTTAAAGTACTTAATAACGCCTTTATCATACAAAAAGATACTTTGGGAACAGGATATACACAGGTAAAAGGCAAAAACCTGTACGGTAAATTCCGGGATAATAAATTGTATGAGGTTGACCTGGTAGGTAATGCAGAAAAACTGGTGTTCATGTATGATAAACAGGAGCTTTTCGGGATTGACAAAGGCGTGGGAAGCCGTATCCATCTGGAACTTACCGATAATAAAATAACATCGGCAACATTATTTAAAAAGATAGAAAGCCAGATATACCCTGATGCCGAGCTGCCTGAAAATGTGAGGAAACTCCGCGGATTTACATGGCGGGGCGATGAAATGATAAAAAGCAAGGATGATATATTCCCACCCGAGGAAAAAGCAATCCACGATGATATTGTAAAAAAGAGCACGAAGGAAAAACAGAAGGAAGATAAACCGCTGGAGCCTAAAAAGGAAACACTTGAATATGACAAGAAAAATCCTAAGCCGGCTGCACCCTTGCCTCCTGTTCCTTTACAATCACAATAATTTTTAAACCGTATTTCCGTTTCAGGAATATACACTTACTGCCATGATTAACGATTTTTACCGCTACCAGGCGCAAACTTCAAAATACCCGTTGGGGATGGAAGTATCGCATGCCAAAGGTTTATACATATACGATACTAATAATAAAGCCTATCTTGATTTTGTAGCCGGGGTTTCGGCAGCCAGTTTAGGGCACCAGCACCCAAGGGTCAACCAGGCGATTATTGATCAGCTCAATAAATACAGCCATGTTATGGTGTATGGTGAGTATGCACAACACCCGGCAACTGAATTTTGCAAGCTGCTGGCGCAGCATATGCCAGAAAAGCTAAGTAAAACCTACCTGACCAACAGTGGAACCGAAGCTACCGAGGGCGCACTCAAACTGGCACGCCGCGTAACCGGGCGCAGCCAGCTTATATCCTGCTTTAGCGCTTATCATGGCAACACAATGGGAAGCATGAGCGTGATGGGATTTGAAGAACGTAAACAGATATTCCGTCCGCTTATACCCGATGTAGATTTTATAACCTTCAATAATGAAGAAGACCTTCTTAAGATCACTGATAAAACAGCAGGTATAATACTTGAAACCATACAAGGTGGGGCAGGTTTTATACAGCCACATAACGATTTCCTTAAAAAAGTAAGGCAGCGTTGTGATGAAGTTGGTGCAGTGATGATACTGGACGAAATACAGCCGGGCTTTGGCCGTACGGGTAAATTATTTGGTTTCCAGAATTATGATATAGTGCCTGATGTTGTTGTTATGGGTAAAGGCATGGGTGGCGGTATGCCGGTAGGCGCTTTTACCGCATCGCCAGAAATGATGGACTTACTGAGCCACGATCCTAAACTTGGGCATATAACAACTTTCGGCGGACATCCTGTTATTGCAGCTGCATGCCTTGCAACGTTACAGGAACTGGTTGAAACTGACATAATGGCGCAGGCGCTTGAAAAAGAAAAGCTGTTTCGTGAACTGCTTGTTCATCCGCTTATAACCGAAATACGTGGCGAAGGCCTTATGCTTGCCGCTATGACAGAAAGCGCTGAGATTACTGATAGAGTGATACTTCGCTGCCAGGATAAAGGCCTGATTTTGTTTTGGCTTCTATTTGAGGGTAAAGCTATCAGGATAACCCCTCCTCTTACCATTTCGGAAGAAGAAATTAAAGAAGGATGTGGCATTATTATTGAAGTTATGAATGAAATAATGGATGAGTTTAAGCAATAATTAACACGTAATCCTGTTAATTAAATTGTTTAAAACAAATGTAAATTGCTTCCTTTCTACTGAAACATTTAGTAACTTTAAGAAGGATAATTTTAAACAAAAGGAGTATGAATTTGAGTCACGAAGAAGAAGATAACAGTTTATCCTTATCAAAGTTCGAATCAATGTTGAAAACCAACAAGGTATTCTTCTTTGACTCCGAAGAGTTTGAAGATATCATTCTTCATTACCTCGACACCGGAAAAATCAACCTTGCGAAAAAGGCCTTAAAACTAGGCCTGGAACAACATCCCAGGTCAACAGGTTTAAAATTAGTTCAGGTTGAATTACTAGTATTTGACGACAAACTTGACATGGCAGAGCGTTTACTTAACGAACTTTATGCCATTGAGCCCACAAACGAAGAAATATACATTCAGAAAGCCAATATTTACAGTAAGCGCGACCAGCATGATAAAGCCGTAGAGCTTTTACAGACTGCGCTGCAGTATACTGATGATTATGCCGATGTATATTCGCTTATAGGTATGGAATACCTTTTCATGGATAATCTTGAACTGGCGAAGGAAAGCTTTATCAAGTGCCTTGATGAGGATACCGAAGACCATTCTGCACTATATAACGTAGTGTACTGCTTTGATTTCCTTGACCAGAACCTTGAAGCCATTGATTTCCTTAACGGTTTTATTGACAGGAACCCGTATAGCGAAGTGGCATGGCACCAATTGGGCAGGCAGTACTATTCTATAAAAGATTATGAAGGCGCCCTGCGTGCGTTTGATTATGCCACACTTATTGACGACAGCTTTCTCGGCGCGTTCCTTGAAAAAGCTAAAACACTGGAAAGGCTTAAGCGATATGAAGATGCTATTGCCTGCTACAACATTACAATGGAGCTGGACGACCCAACATCGTTCGCACTGCTTCGCGTAGGTAAATGCCATGAGCGTTTGGGCAATGCAGAAAAAGCGCTTAAGTTTTACCTGAAAACAGTGCATGAAGACCCGTTATTGGACAAGGCATGGATAGCGATTACCGATTTTTATATTCGCCGCCAGAATTACCAGAAGGCTTTATACTATGCAAATAAAGCTATTGGTATAGATAACGAGAATAAAATGTATTGGAAGCGTTATGCAGTTATAAACAAAGCATTGGGTTTTCATGAAGAGGCAGAAGAAGGTTATCGTAAAGCCGTAGAGTTTGGCGATTATCAACTGGACACATGGCTTTTCTGGACTGATACGTTACAGTTTTTAGGAGAGTATGACTCAGCCATTACCACATTGCTTCAGGCATCGGAGTATTTCCCTGATGAGTACGAGATTGAGTATCGCCTTGCGGGTTTATACTTTATGCAGCACCAGGAAGATAAAGGTGTTTTTCACCTGAGTAACGGATTAAGGCTGAACTTTAAAAACCATACATTGCTTCAGGAACAGTTTCCTACAATATGGGATTTGGAAATAATACAAAATGCTGTAAAAAAGCATAAAAATAAATAGTTTTGGCTCAATGAGCCCGGCAGCACAATGCTGCCGGGCTTTTTTATATACGGTTATGAAAAAAATATATCTCTTTGTTGTATTTCTTATTGCTCTTTCGGTTTCTGGTCAGACTCAGGAACCTAAAGTGGCAAAGGATGATCAGGTTTATAGCACCGCAGGATTAGATGTAGCACCCGGCTTTCCGGGCGGTCCGGCTAAATTCATCGATTTTATAAATAAAGAATATGTAAAAGATAATGTGACGCCAAACGCTGTAAAAGGTAAAGTGTATGCACAGTTTATAGTAAATACTGATGGCAGTCTTAGTGATATTACTATCCTGAGGCAACCGGAAAACGGTATTGGTAAAGAATTATCCAGAATTATGACTGCGTCTCCTAAATGGACTCCCGGCCAGCTTAAGGGCAAAAAGGTAAGAGTGAAATACACTCTCCCTATTGAAATAAATACTGAAAAATACCAGTCGGGCCCTATCAGCGACAGGGGAATAGGAGGCTATGACAACGTTGCCACTCCTTATGAAGATGATTATTTAGAGAAAAAGAAAGAGAATAAAATACACGTAATGCCTGACCTGGACGAAGGCCCAAAATTTCCGGGAGGTAACGACAATTTCACTAAAGAATTTGATAAAAGATTCGACAAAAAAATACTTACCGGAAATGTATCGGTAGGTGTTGATTTTGTGTTGGAGAAAGATGGCACCCTCACATTCAAAATCATGAAGTCAGGTATAGAAGCAGTTGATGCGGAAACAACCCGTGTACTGAATACCATGCCCAAATGGACACCCGGTAAAATAGATGGGCAACCGGTACGATGCGCATTTTCTCAACGTTTTTACATCAGGAAATCGTGAAAAATAAAAAGAAGATATATGGCTTGGTAGGCCGTGACATCAGCTATTCCTTTTCAGCGGGATATTTTGCCGAAAAATTTACGAATGCAGGTCTGAATAACTATACCTATCAAAACTTCGATATTCAAAACATACACGAGCTGCCTGAAATCATTAAAAATACGAAAGGGCTTAAAGGATTAA
>JBQGDS010000367.1:0-5897 GCA_052039185.1 Flavobacterium sp. | reverse complement strand
TACACCAAGCACAATAGTTTTAATACGGTCATATTCGGGAGGTGCAGAAAGGATCAATTTATTTGCTCCTGCCAAAAAATGTTTTTCATCATCTTCAAGTGTTTTACACATTACGGTAGATTCAATAACGATATCAACGTTATGTTTTGTCCAGTCAATAGCGCTTACCTCTCTATTGCGAAGAAATGTATATTGTTTCCCATTTATTATTAGGGAATCTTCTGTATGAGCAACTTCAGCCTGGAGGATACCGTGAATACTGTCGTATTTAAGCAGGTGTGCCATTGTTCTTGCATCAGCAATATCATTTATGGCAACTACTTCAATGGTAGGATGATTGAGCAGAAGGCGGAACAGGTTGCGGCCTATACGGCCAAAACCGTTAATGGCAATTTTAGTTTTGTGGGTCATGCTATCTGACTGAAATTTTTATAAAAGCCCTTTTTACAGGGAGGTTGAGCTGTTTAAAAAGTTGGGGATAGTCATTAGGATTACCCCACAAGCCGTACTTTGCAAAATTACGGACATAAACGGTAAAGCAGGTGCGTTCTAAATTTTTAATGCCGTTAGCAAGAATTTTAGAAATTACGGGATTTTCATTTAAGTTTTCGTCGTATCTCAAAACTATATGGAGAGTACTTTTAGCGTCAGCGGAATTTATAAAGGCTCTGGCAGATTCGAAAAAAAGTTCAGCCTCTTCCGTAGTATGTATGCCCGCGACAGGTAAAATGTAAAGGTAGTAGTTGTTACCTTTTACAAAATCAGTAAGGAAACGTATTGCCCTTCGCTCAAGTTTAACTCTGCCTTTAGAGCCGGACTCAAGATTTGTTTCATGCAGCATTACAGCATAAGGGTATTTATTGGCAATTATATTTCCGGCTTCGTTTAGCTTTAACCCATCCAGATAATATTTGAAGCCTGATGCTATAGTATCATTTACATAATCAAGTCCTTTGGCCGGTAAAGTGTCAAACCAGTCAAAAGGGTAGCCGGATTTCCTTAAGTGTAATTTCTTAAGTATATATGAAGGATGGCAGTCACAGCCAATAGGTATTATGTTTTTATCGGAAACATACCGGGGCTCTATGTACAGGAATTTTTTAAATGTGGTTCCCGGGATATATAGCAGTGGAATTTTCATTTATCCCAAAACTGAATTACAATATATGCTTCTGCGCTTTGTATGATGAGCGTACCAGCGCACCGCTTTCCACATGGCGGAAACCAAGCTCAAGGCCTATTTCTTCATATTTTTTAAACTGGTCAGGCGTAATAAATTCCTTTACAGGCAGGTGTTTTTTACTTGGCTGCAGGTACTGGCCTATAGTAAGCACATCAAGATTTACATCACGAAGGTCGTGCATGGTTTGTATTACTTCTTCCTCGGTTTCGCCAAGCCCAAGCATTATGCCCGATTTAGTACGGTTAATACCACTTGCTTTAAGGTAACGCAACACTTCAAGGCTACGTTCGTATTTTGCCTGTATACGTACTTCGCGGGTAAGGCGCTTTACGGTTTCCATATTATGGGAAACTACTTCCGGAGCTACTTCCACAATACGGTCAATGTTGCGCTCTATTCCCTGAAAGTCGGGTACAAGTGTTTCTAATGTAGTAGTAGGGTTCATCCTGCGGATAGCCTTTACGGTCTCTGCCCAGATAATTGAGCCGCCATCTTTAAGGTCATCACGGTCTACACTGGTAATTACTGCATGCTTAATATTCATAAGCTTTATAGAACGCGCCACTTTTTCAGGCTCATCCCAGTCTACCGTTTCCGGTCTCCCGGTTTTTACACCGCAAAAACCGCACGAACGTGTACACACATTTCCCAAAATCATAAAGGTAGCGGTACCTTCACCCCAGCATTCACCCATGTTAGGGCAGCTGCCAGAAGTACATATAGTATGCAGGTTGTATTTATCTACAAGCCCGCGCAATTCAGTATATTTTTGTCCTGTAGGCAGTTTTACGCGCAGCCATTTTGGCTTTGGTGTAAGCATCCCGTTAGCAGCGGTTGGCCTTGCAGTATCTAGAACAGTTTCCATAAGCAAAACTTTAGGGTGCAAAGATACGGTTTATTTTGTGTGGTTGTATCAATGCACCCTAATGGCAGAGACGTTAAAAACGCTTAATTTATAATAATCTTACTATTATAATCTTTGTTATTCGAGACACCTTTAAGCAGATAAACTCCTGCGGGTAGTGAAAGGTCAATTGCATTTTCTCCGGCTATTAATGCTTTCTCAAAAACTACCTGGCCCGAAATATTATAGATAGCTGCATTTCCGCTTTCGGGCATCATTACTGTAAAAATACCGTTGTTTGGATTAGGATATATTTCAGGTTTAGCCATTACAAAATCAAGAGATGAAAGATTACAGCCAAAAGGCGTATAGTTAACCGGGCCGAGTGTTCCATCATCCGTTTGGTGGAAAATTACATCTTCAACCTGTACTGCCGTAGGCTCAGTGCCTTCTATCCAGCAGTTGTTCATGGCATTAATTGTAAGTGGTGTGTTGTTGTACAAAGCATAGGTTACACCACCATTCCCATTATTTGAGAAAATATTACCACCCGGATTATAGTTAGCAGGATCAGTATTACCAAGGTTTATACTTGCATTCTGAATCACGGTAATGCCCCAAAGGTTACCACGTATTTGGTTATTGCTGGCTATGATATTCATTCCTGCGCCTGCAGCCGATAATGATATGCCGCTGCCACCATTCATAGGTTGGTTTTGTATGTTGTTATTTTCAAGGATATTTCCGCGAATGTAACCTGATGATGTACCACCTATTACTGTTATGCCATAACGGTTGCCGGTAATGGTATTGTTGTCAATAATAACCCTGTTAGTGCCGCCTAACAGTGCCGATGCCGAAATACCGCCTACCATAGTAAGTTCCGGCGCACCTATAATTGTATTGCCTACAATCCTGATGGTATCATTCCCCCCAAGGCCCATATTTATCTGTGGGCGGTTGTTGTTTATCTGGTTGTTAGCTTCCAGTATATTATTAAGTATAGTTGCCGAAACAATTTGATTGGCTCCTGAACTGATGGCCGGGTTGCGATTGAAGCGGAATTGTGAATTGGAAATTACAGGGCTGCCGGTTGAAAGCTGTATTGCCGAAGCTGTTGCCGCGCCATTTACATGATAAGACACAATGCAGTTATCCATGTCAAAATTTCCTGTAAGCACCCTTATGCCACCTCCGTAGGTAATAGTAGTATTACGGAACAAAGCGGTTGAGGTAGATTCAAAACGAAATCCTTCATACGGCTGTGTAATATCGGTAGCAGTAATTACAATATTATCAGCATTGGCAATAAAATTACCTTCTACTGTAATTAATACGCCTGCAGCAAGGTGGACTGTAGCGTTTTCAGTAATCTGGAATGTGTCGGTTTCCGAAATGGTAATATCCTGTGATATGGTATAAATGCCTCCGTTTAGGGTTATAGCTGCCGGAGCATTTGTTACCAGGTCATCAAGGTCTAAGGTTAGGCCCGTGCCCGGGGTGGTGTATTGTGCAAAAGCCGATGCTCCGACGAAGAGCAGAATGGCCGAAAGTAAATTTTTTATCATAGTTGTGTATGTTTAATATCCTAAAGGTAACAACCATGTAAAAATCAGCCTGTTAAAATATAGTTAAACGAATACTAAGGGTAGTATTTTATTAAATAAAAAACCCCTAATCAGGGGCTTAATATTAATGTACCGTAACTATAATCGGCATACTATAGGCGGTGCGGACTTTCTGTCCGTTTTTTTCGCCGGCTTTCCATTTAGTTTTAAGCGATTTTAAAACCCTGATAGCCTCTGCACCCATGCCTTTTCCGGGATCGCGTATTACCCTGATATCACTAAGCGAACCGTCTTTTTCAATTACGAAAGATACCAATACTTTTATGGTAGTTTCTGAATCAGTTTCGGGTGTTCGGAAATTGTTCCTCACATAGTCATAGAACCTGCTCATACCTCCGGGAAATTCAGGCTGTTTTTCAAGCATCCCGGTATGCATCGGGCTATTGCCGGTAGTTGGCGAAGTGCTGGTGCCTGTACCTTCATCAGTTCCATCAGGCGAAGTTGGCCCCATCGCTATATTTCTTGATCCTGAACCAGGATCGGTATGCTGGCCTGGATCAGTATTCAGTACATCATCGGTAGTAGGCGGGTCTTTTTCTACTGGCGCTGATGTAGCTACAAATGCAGTGTGCCTTATAGTAGGCTGCGGGTTTTTAGGTGCGGGAGCTGCGCTTTGGGTCGGTTTTGGTTCAACTACAGGTTGTGCCGGTATAATTTCGTCCGCATCTATAAGAATAGCATCGGGTAAAACAGGATCAGTCGAAGCGGTAACAGATGAAGGTGTAAAGTAATTAATTATTGTTGGCACAGCTACAAGTATACCTACAAGCGCTATGCCTGAAACAAGTGCAATAAGGGTGGTTTTACTACTCTCGCGGCGCAGCTGGTACGCGCCGTATTTCTGGTTACGGCCTTCAAAAACAAGGTCGATCCATCCGTAGTCGAAAACATTGGCTTTTGACATAATAAAAGTGATTTAAGTTGGTAGATGATTTATATTTACTAAAACGTTTTCGTGTTTATGAATATTGTTTGAATATTCATAAATGTTTAAACAGTAAATAAAATCTGAAAATTACTTTTTACGGATAATCTCAGAGAGAAGTTTCTTGGCCCGCAATAGTTTTACCTTTACATTATTTAGCGGTTCACCAAGCTGGTCGGCTATTTCCTGGTAACTTAGCTCCTGAAAATAGCGTAGCTGTATTACTTCCTGGTATTGTGGCTTAAGCTGTTTTATGCAGTTTAACAGGCTGCTGAGGTTTTGTTCTTTAATAAGGCGGTCTTCCACAGTTGGGGTGCTGTCGGCTACAAAATATGCCTGCTCGTCTGACTCATCGTTTATTTCAATGAATAATGACGATCTCTTTTTACGAAGCATATCAATATGTACGTTTTTGGCAATAGCAATCAACCATGTGTTAAATGCGTATTCAGGATTGTAGGTTGCGATTTTATCAAAAGCTTTGGCAAAAGTTTCAATAACTATATCTTCGGTGTCGGTTTCGTTTTCGGTGCGTTTCAGCATAAAACCATACACTTCATTCCAAAAAAAATCCAGCAGGGAGGTAAATGCCACCTGGTCGCCTTTTTTTGCTTTTTCGATATTGGCTTGTATCAGTTTAGAGTTTATTTCCAATGTACCGGTTTTGAGAACAAGTTGGTAAAGAAAACGTTCAGTTGAGTGAAGATAAGGATTATTTAAATAATAGGATACCAGTAAACAGTGTCTTTTTCTTTAAGCTTTGCAGCACTATAGCCTAAGATTATCCAGGTAAATATGTACCTGAAGACTATTACAGGCACAAGGAACATCCAGTTATATTGTAGTGCGCCAAGTATAATAGCTAATACTATAAACGACAGCTGTGATAAAGAAAACAGCTTTAGCTGAAACTTATCAAAAGGCTTAAAAAACGATGCTGTAAACACACTGCGGCGTTTTTGCATAAACCACTCTTTATAACTGTGCTTAGGTTCGCTGTAGGTAAAGCTGTCCGGATGGTAGCATACAGTAGTATTTTTTTTGTTTGCAGCCTGGTTAATAAAAAGCGCATCTTCACCGGTACGGATGTTCATATGGTCTATAAATCCGTTTACTTTGAAAAACTCTTCTTTTTTATATGCCATATTGCGGCCTTCGCCCATAAATGGCATTCCTGAATTTGCCCACGAAAAACATTGTGTGGCAGTAAGCATATTGTCAAAACGTATGATCTTGTTAAGGAATGATTTTTTAACCCTTTCATATCCGCCATAACCTAATACTATGGTTTTACTCATTGTGAACTGCGAGCTCATA
>JBQGDS010000366.1:0-4493 GCA_052039185.1 Flavobacterium sp. | reverse complement strand
TTTACTGACCAGAGTTTCAGGAATATTGGGTTTCCTGTAAATGGTGATAGTAATGAAGCAGGAAGGGCAAGGGTTACAGGTTTACCGGAAGATTACATGAGTTTCCGTGTGCCATCACTGCGTAATGTAGAATTTACCGCGCCTTATGGTAGCTTTGGACAATTCCCTACGTTATCGTCAGTGCTTGATTATTTTGATAACGGCGTTATTGCTGCTGATAATCTTGATCCGTTTCTTAAAAATAATGGCAACCGTATACCGTTAACCCAAGAAGAAAAAATTAATCTTATAGCATTTATGAAAACTTTGAGCGATCATGATTTTATTAGAAATTAATTTTTTACCTGATTAATAGTGTTTTACATTTTTTAAAAGTATAATTTTATATTATTCAATTCAAATAAAACTAACTAATTAGTTGATTAACTATAAAAATAGTTGCAAAACTAAAATATTAGTTTTAGCTTTGGCATATAATAAAATTGAACATGCAAAAACTGACGAACAAAGAAGAAGAAGTAATGCACATTTTATGGAAGCTTGAAAAAGCTTTTGTAAAAGATGTGCTTAATGAAATTGAGGAAGACAAGCCACATTACAATACCCTTTCTACAATTATAAGGAACCTGGAAGAAAAAGGATATGTGTCACATACTGCTTACGGAAACACACACCAGTACTATCCTGTGGTTACAAAGGAAGATTACAGGAAAGGTTTTATGAATACGGCCATAGCCAGTTACTTTAACAACTCTTACAAGAATATGATTTCCTTTTTTGCAAAAGAGGAAAAAATCAGTGCTGTTGAGTTACGCGAAATACTTGATATGATAGAAAAAAAGAAATGATATGGAACATTTCATCATTTATATGGCAAAGGCCTCGGGGCTAACCGCTCTTTTCTTCGCGGCCTACTATATTTTCCTGAGGAAAGAGACTTTTTTTACGGCTAACAGGCGTTACCTTATATTAGGGCTGCTTACGGCAATTATCATGCCTGCGTTAGTTTATAAAAAAATTGTGTGGGTTGAGCCTACACTTGTTCAGGCAGTAGCTGCTGACTACAGGGAAATAAGCCTCGACCAATTAATGGCAATGCAGTCTAAACCTGTTGCTAACCTGGCATTACAGGAACCGGAAATAGTAATAAACTGGTTTGATGTAGCTGCAGGCGTATACTTTGCGGGAATGGTGTTTTTCCTTATCCGCTTTATAATAGAAGTAATTTCGCTCCGCCGCCTGTTGAAGGGGCAGTCTATAATAAATGATGGCAAATTCCTGCTGGTAGACACACCTAAAGTACAGTCGCCATTTTCATTCTTTAATTATATAGTTTACAATTCGGCTGTTTTACAGCCGCATGAGCTGGAAAATATACTGGTACACGAAAAAGTACACAGTTCGCAGCGCCACTCGCTGGATATGGTACTCAGCCAGCTGTTCTGTATTGCCTTCTGGTTTAATCCGCTGGCTTGGGCATACAGGAAATCAATATCACAAAACCTTGAATTTATTGCCGATGCTGAAGCCACAAAATTAGTTTCGGATAAACAAACGTACCAGAAAACGCTGCTTAAAATCACTTTACAGCCCGAATACATCGCAATCACCAATCATTTTTATCAATCATTAATCAAAAAACGAATCGTTATGTTAAACAAAAAAGAATCAAAAAAGAGGAACTCTTGGAAGTATGCCATAGTCCTTCCCGCACTTGCAGCATTTATGTTAGCCTTTCAGGTAAAAGTAGTAGCACAGGAAAAAGAAGCGCCGGAAACGAATGCTGTTACCAGCAACAAATTTAAAATGGTCCTGGAAGTAACAAAGGACTCTAAAGATGAGGAACTACAGGCAGAGAAAAAGTTATTTAAGCAAGAATTTGATGCTGATGTAGATTTCCAAAATATAAAGCGTAATCCTAAAAATGAAATTACTGCTATAAAAGTAACAGTAAAAGATAAAACACAGAGCCAGGTTTATGAAGTTGCCGGAACCAAACCGATTGCCTCATTTACTGTTGAAGTTGAAAAAGATGATACAGGGCGTAAAAATATAAGCTTTGGCACTGTAAATAAAGACAGGTTGCTAAGAAGCAGTAATGTGATGGTTTACAACGATACTGACAGTGATACTGTTTATACAGGTAACAAAATGATTATTAAAGGAAATGGCAGCATTATTGCAATGCCGGCACCGCCTGCAACACCTGCAGTGCCGTCACGTAACGGTATTCCAACACCTTCGGTTCCGCCAACCCCACCTGGCCACTGGACCTTTAACAGCCTTAAAATAGGTAATGAGGATATGCTTGTTGTAATAAATGGCGTACAGCAGAAAAAAGGAGAGCCTATTCGCCTGGCGCTTACTGAGGAAATATCTGAAATGAAAATACTGAAAAATAAGGAAGCTAAGAAAAAATATGGTAAAGAAGCTAAAGATGGCGCAGTAGAGATTACTACTGTTAGTAAAGGTATGGCTTTTGGTATTGACGCTACTGATAGGATGATGTATATGCACAAAGGGCTTGATAATATGCGCTTTAATATTGATGATTATGTAAGGGGATTTACTGATGGTATAGATAAACCTTTTACTTTTGATTTCTCAAAATCGCTGGATTTTAGCGATGAAGATATGGCAAAGATACATATTGATATGGCTGAAGCACATAGAGGAATTGAAGAGGCACTGAAACAAGCCAAAATAGAATTTGATGGTAACAGGCTGACTGATGATGAATTGAAGGAAATAAGGGAAGAACTTCTTAAAGCCAAAAGGGAGATCATGGAGAGTAAAAGGGAACTTATGGAAACGCGTAGGGAAATGATGAAACAAAGGAAAGATGCGCTTAAGCAAAAAGTTGAAGAGAAAAAGGCAAAAGAAACAAAATATAAAAAAGCATAATTATATTGAGGGTTAGTTATAACATTTAATTATGACAGGCCGGCTTTACTAAAGCCGGCCTTTTTTATAACTTTATAGTATTAAAGCTTTTAACTATGTTTAAATTGTTAGCAAAACTAAATAAGTGGCTACTGCCTAATTATACCAAAGAACAGTTGGATCTGGCTAAGGCAACCAAATGGCAAAAGGCAATTATAGCCTGGAAATACTATGTAACTACGCGCGCTGTAGATTAATATATAAGCGGTGCATATACATTATGCCCTGCTATTTTTTGTCTGCCGTTAAGGAAAGAAAGTTCCATAAGGAAATTGCATTGTACAATTTCACCGCCCAATTTTTCCACCAGGTCGCATACGGCCCGTGCAGTTCCGCCAGTTGCAAGTACATCGTCGTGTATAAGTACACGTTCTCCTTTTTTAATTGCATCGGTGTGTATTTCCAGTGTGTCCTGTCCGTACTCCAGTTCATAGCTTGCCGAAACTGTAGCATAGGGCAGTTTTTTTGGCTTACGTACGGGTACAAATCCTGCGCCCAGTTCATAAGCCAGTAGGGTAGCAAAAAAGAACCCGCGGCTTTCTACGCCAACCACCTTGTCAATTTGTTTCTCGCGTAGCGAATTTATAAGTAATGCCATGCATTCTTTTACTGCAGCAGGGTTTGCAAGCAGCGGAGTTATATCTTTAAACACAATTCCCGGTTTTGGAAAATCCTGAACATCACGTATATACTGATTAAGTGTCATTTTTTTATATTTTTATATTGATTTAGGTTTGCAAGTTACACATTATTGCCTATATTTGCACCCGCAATAGGCACCGTGGCGCAACTGAATAGCGCATCTGATTACGGCTCAGAAGGTTACAGGTTTGAATCCTGTCGGTGTCACTTTATAAGCTCTAAATCATTGATTTAGAGCTTTTTTATTTTGTTTACATTTTAATTCATAAATAAAAAAAGGATGCCCGTTTGAGCATCCTTTTCAATCACTAACACTTACCTAATTATATCAACTTTATTACATCGGCAGTAAAAGCACTTTATCAATTGCATGTACAACTCCGTTAGAAGCTTGCACATCAGTTACAATAATTTTTGATACCCTTCCGCTTCCGTCTGTTATTGAAGCGCCACCTTCAAGATTAATTGTAAAACTTCCACCTTGGAAAGTCGTTACATTCATATTATCCATCAGCGAGCCTGCTAAAACGTTTTGTCCTGCAACTACGTGGTATTTTAAGGTATTTTCTAAAGTAGCCTGAGGGATTGCTGCAAGCCCTGAAAGGTTAAGCTCAGTCAGTAGATTTGTAAATGCAGTGTTGGTTGGAGCAAATACTGTAAATGGAGAGTTAGCACTGCCTGAAAGTATTCCCGCAAAATCAGGCTGATCGTTTCTTGTAAGCGCTTGTACAAGTATTGAAAACTGAGGATTAGCTTTGGCATGGCTTGTTACAGTTGGAAGGTCAATTACATTTCCTACAATATGTATTACACCATTGCTTGCCATTATATCAACGCTTGTAACTGTTGCGCCACCATTTGATGCGCCACCGTTAATTACAACCCCGCTTGTAGTATTAATGAACATG